>NZ_PUQF01000013.1:0-168593 GCF_003331015.1 Enterobacter sp. GER_MD16_1505_Eko_090
CGTGCTGATATGGCTCAGTTGGTAGAGCGCACCCTTGGTAAGGGTGAGGTCCCCAGTTCGACTCTGGGTATCAGCACCACTTTATACTTAGGTTAAAGTTCGGCAAGAAGTAAAAGAATTTGTCTGGCGGCTTTAGCGCGGTGGTCCCACCTGACCCCATGCCGAACTCAGAAGTGAAACGCCGTAGCGCCGATGGTAGTGTGGGGTCTCCCCATGTGAGAGTAGGGAACTGCCAGACATCAAATAAGTGAGAAGGCCATCCGAAAGGATGGCCTTTTTGCGTTATGATTCTCGTGAAAACGGTAGGCCCGGTAAGCGCAGCGCCACCGGGCAAAAAGATCTGATTAATGAATCACCTGCGACAGGAATGCTCGCGTACGTTCTGACTTCGGATGCGCAAAGAACTCATCTGGCGGCGCCTGCTCAACAATCTCCCCACGATCCATAAAGATCACCCGGTCAGCCACGGTTCGCGCGAACCCCATCTCATGCGTGACACACAGCATGGTCATGCCGGATTGTGCCAGTCCAATCATGGTATCCAGAACCTCCTTCACCATTTCCGGATCGAGGGCTGATGTCGGTTCATCAAACAGCATAATTTTCGGTTTCATACACAGTGAACGGGCGATAGCCACACGCTGCTGCTGTCCACCCGATATCTGACCAGGAAACTTATTGGCATGCTCTGCGATACGTACACGCTCCAGATAGTGCATTGCCAACGCCTCGGCTTCCTTTTTCGGCATCTTTCGTACCCAAATCGGTGCGAGCGTACAGTTCTGCAGAACGGTCAGGTGCGGAAAAAGATTAAAGTGCTGAAATACCATTCCCACTTCCTGACGCACGCGTTCGATATTGCGGATATCTTCATTCAGCTCGATACCATCAACCACGATGCGTCCTTGCTGATGCTCTTCAAGGTGGTTAATACAGCGAATGGTTGTGGATTTCCCGGAGCCAGAAGGGCCGCACAGGACAATGCGTTCGCCCTGTTTGACCTTGAGATTAATGTCTTTCAGGACATGAAACTGTCCGTACCATTTGTTCACGTCTTCCAGCGTAATCATCGCGTCGGCGGGTGTCATAGTTATTTGGCTCATATTTTCCTCAGTGCGGTGTACGCCCGGTGTTAAAGCGCTTTTCCAGATGCTGGCTGTAGCGCGACATGCTAAAACAAAAGATCCAGTAGATTAGGGCAGCAAAGACATATCCTTCGGTGGACATACCCAGCCAGACAGGGTCAACGGTTGCCTGTTGTACGCTGCTAAAGAGATCGAACAACCCGATGATGATCACCAGGCTGGTATCCTTGAAGAGGGCAATGATCGTGTTGACCAGGCCCGGGATGACCAGCTTGAGTGCTTGTGGAAGAATCACCAGTCCCTGCGTTTTCCAGTAACCGAGCGCCAGTGATTCCGCCGCTTCGTACTGGCCTTTAGGCAACGCCTGCAGACCACCGCGCACAACTTCAGCGACATAGGCGGACTGGAAGAGAATCACCCCGACCAGGGCACGAATTAGTTTGTCGATCGTTGTCCCTTCTGCCATAAACAGCGGCAGCATGACCGACGACATAAAGAGAACGGTGATAAGCGGTACGCCGCGCCAGAACTCAATGAAGATAACGGAGAGCACGCGAACGATCGGCATTTTTGAACGCCGTCCGAGGGCAAGTAAAATCCCCCACGGCAGAGCACCGGCTATCCCCACTGACGCGATAATCAACGTCAGCGTCAGCCCACCCCACTGGCGTGTTTCAACGCGTTCCAGCCCCAGAAAACCGCCATACAAAAGCACCCAGACAATAATTGGATAAACCACTGCCCAGACGGCAATATAGCGTCCACGGTGAGGCAGTTTTTTCCAGAACATGACCGCAACAGAGAGCAGGCCGATAACCAGCGCCAGATTAATCCGCCAGCGCTGTTCATGCGGATACAATCCATACATGAACTGACCGAAACGTTCATGAATAAACACCCAGCAGGCACCGGCTTTTGTACAGTCAGCTCGGGTTGAACCGACCCAGTTGGCCTGTAAAAACGCCCAGTTCAGCAGGGGAGGAATCAATTCCCACATGAGCCACAGGCAGACAATCGTCAGCAGGCTGTTACTCCAGCTGGAGAACAGATTCTTTCGCGCCCAGAGAATGAAACGTCCACCTGTCGAGTTGGCAGGGCGCGAGGCGTGCGACAGTATCGCTTTTGTCATCATAGATCCTTAGCGCTCGACCAGTGCTATACGACGGTTATAGAGGTTCATCAGCAGTGAAATTACCAGGCTGATGATGAGATAGACAGACATGGTGATGGCGATGGTTTCAATGGCTTGTCCGGTCTGGTTAAGCACGGTTCCGGCGAAGAGGGACACCATATCCGGGTAACCAATAGCGGCGGCCAGCGACGAGTTTTTGACAATGTTGAGATACTGGCTGGTCAGCGGCGGAATGATGACCCGTAATGCCTGTGGAATGATGACCTGGCGAAGCGTCACCGTATGCGGTAATCCTAGTGAGCGTGCCGCTTCGTGTTGCCCGTGCGGGACGGCCTGGATCCCGGCACGAATAATCTCAGCGATAAAGGCTGAGGTATAAATCGATAGCGCCAATGTCAGGGCCGCCAGTTCAGGAATTAACACCATTCCACCCTGGAAGTTAAAGCCTCGCAGATGGGGAACATCCCAGTGCAACGCGGCGCCAAACAGCCAGTGTGCCACTAGCGGCAGGCTAACGATCAGGATGACTGCGGTGGGCCAGGTTCTACGAAGCTGACCGGTTTTGATCTGATGCTTGCGGTTAAAACGGAATACCCCAGCGGAGAGGGCAAGCGCTATCACAATCGCGCCGATGAAAGCGTACAGTCCTTCGCCCGGCTGAGGAGAAGGAATGGACAACCCACGGTTACTCAGGAAAAACAGCTCAAACGCGTCGACGGCCTGACGGGGACCAGGAAGGTTACGCAGTACGGCGAAATACCAGAAGAAGATCTGCAGCAGCGGGGGGATATTGCGGAACGTCTCGATATAAACCGTCGACAGCTTCCGCAGGAGCCAGTTTTCAGAAAGACGCGCCAGGCCAATAAAGAAGCCCAGTATCGACGCGAAGACGATACAAAGCGCCGATACCAGCAGCGTATTCAGTAAACCGACCACGAATACGCGTCCGTACGTGTCACCTTCCTGGTAATCAATAAGATGCTGAACAATGCCAAAGCCCGCGCTGCGATCCAAAAACGCAAAACCGGAGGTAATGCCGCGATTGTTCAGGTTGGTGATGGTGTTATGGATGAGATATACGGCGATGAGAACAACCGCAACAATAGCAATAATCTGGAATAGCCAGGCGCGGACCGCGGGATGAGAAAAGGATAGCGATCCTTTTACGGCTGAGCGGCGATGGGACATAAAGAAACCTCAGTAACCATGACTCTGGAGTGGGCACTGCATGAGCAGTGCCCGTTACAGCTATGACTTAACGTACTGGTGGCGCGTACTGAATACCGCCGTTGTTCCAGAGATTGTTCTGGCCGCGTTTGATCTTCAGCGGGCTTTCCGATCCTACGTTGCGTTCAAAGATCTCAGAGTAGTTGCCCACCTGTTTGATGATGTTGTAGGCCCACTTGTTATCCAGCTTCAGATCCTTGCCGAAATCGCCTTCTTTACCCAGCAGGTGCGCCATATCCGGGTTAGATGGGTTAGCCGCTTTCTCATCCACGTTTTTCGAGTTGATGCCCATCTCTTCTGCGTTCAGCATGGCAAACAGCGTCCAGCGAACAATAGAGAACCAGTCTTCATCGCCGCGACGAACGACAGGGCCGAGAGGTTCTTTGGAGATCACTTCAGGCAGGACAATCCACTCTGCCGGATTGCTCAGCTTAATGCGTAAGGCATACAGCTGTGACTGGTCAGAGGCCAGCGTGTCGCAACGGCCGGATTCCAGCGCTTTAGCCGACTCATCCGAGCGGTCAAATGTCACTGGCGTGTATTTCATGTTATTTGCTTTGAAATAATCGGCGACGTTCAGCTCGGTATCGGTGCCCGCCTGAATACAAACGGTCGCACCATCCAGCTCTTTGGCGCTTTTCAGGCCTGCTTTATTGTGGGTCAGGAAGCCGATCCCGTCATAATAGGTCACGCCCGTAAATGACATCCCCATACCCGCGTCGCGGGAGGAGGTCCAAGTGGTATTACGGGAGAGCATGTCAACCTCGCCGGACTGCAGTGCCGTAAAGCGTTCTTTCGCCGTCAGCGGGGTATATTTTACCTTGCTGTCATCGCCAAAAACGGCGGCGGCAACACCGCGGCAGACATCTACATCAATACCGGTAAATTTGCCGTTCGCATCGGCATAAGAGAAGCCAGGCAAACCGTCACTGATACCACATTGAACAAAACCTTTCTTTTTAACGGCATCCAGTGTCGTTCCCGCATGGGCTTGACCGGCTACGGCAAACATCATGCCTGCAGCGGCCAGGCTGGCTATCATCGTCTTTTTCATAATGCTTCCTGTGTGGCGAAATTTATCGTTATAGAGGCGTTTTTAAACGCTTTACCTGTCTGTGGCTTTGGCCAACGTTTATAAAGCAAACGTAATGCCAGTTTTGCGTTCGGCAAAATAAGAGATGAGTGAACGCTTAATGCTGAGTGTAGACAGGCTTAAATAAAACGAGCGCCCTGAAACGGTGCGAAATTACAACCTGTGCCACAAATTGGAGCAAAAGTTTTGAGTCGTGCCAGAAAAAAGAAGAGATAGTTTCCAGAGTGAATATTGGCAGGATATTCAATAATATTAATGTGTGAAAATCATCACAATAGAACAGGTAATTTAAAAAAGTGTACGAAAAAGATGTGACTGGCTTCAGGCTGAAATGAAAGGTACGAATAAATACGGGGCTATTTTTTTACTTCTTTGAAAATAGTGCACTGATTAAAAGCAAAAGCGCGGCCAGAGCCGCGCTTTCTTAACTGATGTTACTTCGTCAGGGCAACAATACCCAGCGTCAAGCCCGCCACTGCGGCAGCGCCGCCAGCGATCGCACCTGCTGTTTCCCAGTTGTCCTGGGTGGTGCCTTTCATACAGGTATTGGTATGAACCAGTCGGCCCTGGTCGTCGTAAACCGGTACACATGGAGAGTCGTGCGCGCAACCAGCAAGCAGCGCAGCGAGTAGTGCAACGGAAATGAATCTTTTCATGATGTTACCTCAGTATTATTTCTCGTCCGCTATAAAGCCAGGAGGGCAATTAACGAACTGGAGGTTATTTTACCACCGGGGTAAGTCCGCGTTACACGAGGAATAATCTCAAATTATGTAGTTTGTAAAAATCGTGGAGAAAAATCGATTTCCGGACGAATTAATGGAGACATTATGAAGGGGTAAGAGAGTGTTTTTACTTAATGCAAATCACTGTATTTTTAACATGGCTTTTGCTTAATGCCTAATTCATTGTTTATGTTAAAAATAAAAAAGGCACCAGAGGTGCCTTTTTAGGGAAATGTTAATCTTTATGGCGGGTAAAGCGTCGACGAACAACCACAAAGAAGACGGGCACGAAGAAAATCGCCAGAAGCGTTGCGGAAAGCATTCCCCCCATCACACCCGTACCGACGGCGTTTTGCGCACCGCTCCCGGCTCCGGTACTGATCACCAGCGGCATGACGCCAAGGATAAAGGCCAGGGAGGTCATCAGGATCGGTCGAAGGCGCATCCTTGACGCTTCAAGCGTAGCTTCAATGATGCCTTTACCTTCTTTCTCCATCAGGTCTTTAGCAAATTCGACAATCAGGATGGCGTTTTTCGCCGACAGACCAATTGTGGTCAGCAGGCCGACCTGGAAATAGACGTCATTGTTTAACCCGCGCAGCGAGGCTGCGAGAAGGGCCCCGATGACCCCCAACGGCACAACCAGCATAACGGAGAACGGAATGGACCAGCTTTCATACAGCGCTGCCAGACACAGGAACACCACGATCAGTGAAATGGCGTACAGTGCAGGCGCCTGATTACCTGAAAGTCGCTCCTGGTAAGACATTCCCGTCCAGTCATAACCGATGCCGGAAGGCAATTTTGCCGCGAGGCTTTCCATCATAGCCATGGCCTCACCGGTACTTTTACCCGGGGCTGATTCGCCGAGGATCTCCATCGAAGGCATTCCGTTGTAGCGCTCCAGACGAGGTGAACCATAAACCCAGTGAGCGTTGCTAAAGGCTGAGAACGGCACCATTTCCCCGTTCGCGCTGCGCACATAAAGGTTGTTAATATCCCCTGGCAACATACGGAATTTCGCGTCGGCCTGTACATAGACTTTTTTCACGCGGCCATGATCGATAAAGTCATTCACATAGGTGCCCCCTAAGGCCGTCGAAATCGTCTGGTTGACGTCAGAAAGACTGACGCCCAGCGCCTGTGCTTTCTCCTGATCGACATCCAGTTTGAACTGAGGCGTATCTTCAAGACCGTTAGGACGCACGCGCACCAGCAGATCAGGGTGCTCTTTCACCATGCCGAGCAGCTGGTTACGCGCCTGCGTCAGCTGGGTATGCCCCAGGTTTGCCTGATCGATAAGTTCAAAGTCGAAGCCCGTTGCGGTACCTAACTCAATAATAGCGGGCAGGTTAAACGGGAATATAAGGCCGTCTTTAATCTGACTGAAAGCTTTTGTCGCGCGACCCACAATGGCTTCAACGCCATTTTCCGCCCCAGGACGCTCTTCCCAGGGCTTCAGGCTGATGAAGGCAATACCGGAGTTCTGACCCTGGCCGCTAAAGCTAAAGCCGTTTACAGTAAAGACGGATTCAACATTTGCTTTCTCTTTGTTCAGGTAGTAGTCCTGAACCTGGTCGAGAACCTGCTGAGTACGCGTCTGGGTTGCCCCCGCCGGGAGTTGAACCATTGTCATAAACACCCCCTGATCCTCTTCGGGGAGGAAGGAGGTCGGTAAGCGCAGGAAGAGCACCGCCATTCCACCGACAATAATGACGTACACCAACAGATAGCGTCCGGTCTTGCGCAAGATACCGCTCACGCTGTTACTGTAGTGCTCAACGCTCTTATCAAAGAGCGCATTAAACCAGCCGAAGAAACCCCCTTTTTTCTCATGATGATCGGCTGAAACAGGCTTAAGCAACGTTGCACAGAGCGCTGGCGTCAGGATTAGCGCAACCAGTACTGACAATGCCATAGCGGAAACGATGGTCAGCGAGAACTGGCGATAGATCGCCCCCGTCGAGCCGCCAAAAAAGGCCATCGGGATAAAGACCGCCGAGAGCACCATGGCGATCCCCACCAGTGCTCCCTGGATCTGTCCCATCGATTTCTGCGTAGCCTCTTTCGGCGGCAGCTTGTCCTCGACCATGACGCGTTCAACGTTCTCAACGACCACGATAGCGTCATCAACCAGCAGACCTATCGCCAGCACCATGCCGAACATTGTCAGGGTATTGATGGAGAAACCGAACGCCGCCAGAACCGCGAAGGTACCCAGCAGAACGACCGGAACCGCGATAGTCGGGATGAGCGTTGCCCGCAGGTTTTGCAGGAACAGGTACATAACCAGGAAGACGAGAATAATCGCTTCAAACAGGGTCTTCACCACTTCGTGGATGGAGATTTTCACAAACGGTGTGGTGTCATAGGGGTAGACGACTTTTAGCCCCTGCGGGAAGAACGGCTGCAGTTGTGCCAGCTTGCTCTTGATGGCTGCCGCTGTATCCAGCGCATTTGCCCCTGTTGCCAGCTTAATCCCCAGGCCGGTTGCCGCCTGCCCGTTGATTTTTGTCACCATGTTGTAGTTTTCGCCACCCAGCTCAATGCGAGCCACATCCTTCAGATGCACCATCGAGCCGTCCTGGTTCACCTTGAGCGTCACGCGGCCAAACTCTTCCGGTGATTTCAGGCGGGTTTGCGCGATGATCGAGGCATTCAGCTGCTGTCCTGGGATGGATGGCGTCCCGCCCAACTGGCCTGCCGCTATCTGGTCGTTCTGCGTTTTCAGCTGGTTGATAATATCCAGCGGCGTCAGCTGGTATTTGTTCATCGCATTGCTGTCGAGCCAGATACGCATCGCATATTGGGCGCCGAACAGCTGCACGTCACCGACACCAGACGTTCGGCTGATGGCATCTTTGACGTTCGAGGCAACATAGTCGGAGATGTCATTCTGCGTGAGGTTTTTGTTGTCTGAAACAAAACCGGCGACCAGCAGGAAGCTACTGCTGGACTTCTCAACGCCAATCCCCTGCTGCTGCACCTCTTGCGGCAGCAGCGGCATGGCAAGCTGCAGCTTGTTCTGCACCTGCACCTGGGCGATGTCCGGATCGGTTCCGGACTCGAAGGTCAGGGTGATCGTGACGTTACCCGCTGAATCGCTGGTGGAGGACATATACATCAGGTTATCGATACCGTTCATGTTCTGTTCGATAACCTGGGTCACGGTATCCTGTACCGTCTGGGCATCTGCTCCCGGGTAGGTCGCGGATATCGCCACGGCGGGAGGTGCAATGGTCGGATACTGTGCGACGGGAAGTTTGAGAATGGCCAGTCCGCCTGCAATCATCAAAATGATGGCAAGTACCCAGGCGAAAACCGGTCTCTGAATAAAGAAATTAGCCATGTCGTCGTCCCTTAACTGGCTGGAGCGGTGGTGGTATCAGGCGTAGCGACGACGGTTACGCCCGGTCTGACCTTTTGTAGCCCGCTGACAATCACGCGGTCACCGTTTTTCAGCCCTTCCGTCACCAGCCAGCGGTCGCCAATCGCCTGAGGCGCAACGACGGTGCGAGACTCAACCTGATTTTTATCGTTCACCACCATCACGGTGGCATCGCCTCGCGGCGTACGAGTCACGCCTTGCTGGGGAACCAGAATCGCATTCGGCTGCGTACCTTCATCAATCCGGGCGCGAACGAACATACCCGGTAACAGCAGATGTTGAGGATTCGGGAAAATGGCGCGCAGGGTAATCGAGCCGGTACTTTGATCCACCGTGACGTCTGAGAACTGCAATGTGCCTTTCAGCGGATAGGGCTGCCCGTTCTCCATCAGTAGCTCAACGCTGCTGGCGGTATCGCCTTTTTGCAGGCTCGTCTGCTTCAGGCGCAAAAAATCATTACTGGACTGGGTGACATCGACATACATCGGATCAAGCTGCTGAACCGTTGCCAGCGCCGCTGCCTGCCCGTTGGTGACCAGCGCCCCTTCCGTTACGCTGGATTTACCGATGCGACCATCAACGGGCGATGTCACTTTGGTATAGGCAAGGTTGATGCGCGCGCTTTCAACGCCCGCTTTGGCGGCGACGACGCTGGCGTCTGCCTGCTGGGCCGTGGCCACGGCCTGGTCATACTCCTGCTTGCTGACATACTGTGTACCGACCAGCGGGAGATAACGTTTCACCGTCAGGTGAGCAATATTGGCCGCCGCCTGGGCCTTCGCCAGCTCGCCTTTGGCGTTGTCGTAAGCCGCCTGATAGGTTGCAGGATCAATCTGGTAAAGCGAATCTCCAGCTTTTACATCGCTGCCCTCCGTGAAGTTGCGACGCAGGATAATACCGCTAACCTGCGGACGAACCTCTGCAACGCGGAACGCATCTGTTCTGCCCGGGAGTTCAGTGGTGACAGCCAGCGGTGCGCTTTTCACAATATGCACAGTGACCTGGGGAGCCTGCGGATGTTGTTGTTGGTTTTCCTGGCCATCGCATCCTGAGAGCAGCACAGCGCAGACAATGAAACCGGCTAAGGGTAAGCGTCTGAAATGATTCGTCATTACTGTTCCTTTAAATACCCGGTAACCGATATTTAGCGTGAATCGGTAGCAGGGGCAGCGGGATAAAAAAATAAAATGTAGCTGCGTATAATAATGAGGGTATTTAATTTTTTTTAATTTATAAGTGCGAATGGCAAGGTCTGAGCAGAAAAATCAGAATCAGACTCGGTTTATTTCTCTGTCTTCTTCCGGCAAGCTAATCAGTTAAATAGCGCTTAATGTGCCTCATTTATTCATGGCATGAATTTAAACTTAAATATGTATTTAGCTAAACTATAAATTAAGAAGATTGACTTTTTTTGTGCAAAACTAAAACGGGAATTGGTGAATACTTTCGTTCTCCTGACCTGTGTTACGTATAAACTTTGTGAGTAGCGAGTCGTTGTCTATGGCGCGGAAAAAGAAAGAAGAAGCTCAACAAACCCGGCAGCAGTTGATTGAGGCGGCTATCGGGCAGTTTGCGACGCGTGGCGTAGCCAACACCACGCTGACGGACATCGCGGATGCTGCAAATGTGACGCGCGGTGCAATCTATTGGCACTTCACCAGTAAAGCTGAAATATTTAATGCCATCTGGGAGCAGCAATTACCGCTTCGCGACATTATTCGCGACAGGCTTTCCCTTTCCGAAGGTGATGATCCATTGTTAATACTTCGTGAGCAATTTATTACTGCGTTGCAGTATATTGCGCGTGAGCCTCGACAATGTGCACTTTTACAAATTCTGTATCATAAATGTGAATTTAGCAGTGACATGATTTCAGAGAGAGACATCAGAAAACGGATTGGATTCAATTATGACACGCTGCGTGCCTCGCTGGAGGCCTGTATTTCACGTAACATCATTTCGCCAAAAGTAAATGTTGATCTGACCTTGATCGTATTTCACGGCTTTTTTAGCGGAATAATTAAAAACTGGTTAATGAATAACGAAAGTTTCAATCTTTATCAGCAGGCGCCCGCCCTGGTCGATAGCATTCTGGCGACACTCCCTGTCATTCGCGTATCGCCTGATGATGCTTACAGCCCTGCGCCAGGTTGCATCTCCCCTCGCGCACAAAGCGCCTCTATGGTTTGCGCGCTGACGGGTTTACCTAACAGATAACCCTGAAGGGTGTTGCAGCCCAACTCGGTCAAAAAGGCTTGCTGTGCTTCGGTTTCTACGCCTTCAGCCACGACTTTCAGATTGAGTGTTTTGGCGAGGGCCACAATCGCGGAGACAATGGTGGCATCCTCGCTTTCTCCGCTGAGCTCTTTCACGAACGCCCTGTCGATTTTCAATTCACAGGCGGGTAAGCGTTTGAGGTACAGCAGGCTTGAATAGCCGGTGCCAAAATCATCAATGGAGGCCTTTACGCCCGCTTCCGTCAGCTCTGTCAGCACCCGTACACTTTCATCCGGGTTGCTCATTGCCGTGGTTTCCGTCACCTCCAGGATCAACATTTCTGGTGGCACATGATGAAGTGCCAGGCAGTTGAGAACCGTGTTGACCAGCGAAGGCTGTTCAAACTGCAGCGTCGACAGGTTTACCGCCATTGACCAGCTTTGATGTCCCTGAAGATGCCATTCACGCAGCTGGCGACAGGCTTCATTAATTACCCAGTTGCCGATAGGGATAATCAGCCCCGTTTTTTCCGCCAGCGGCAGGAAAAGGTCCGGGGTCAGTAACCCCTGCTTAGGATGCTGCCAGCGCAATAACGCCTCAAATCCAAGGAGAGGGCCGGCGGGGGCGTGAAATTTTGGCTGATACAGCAGGCGGAGCTCATTGCGATCGATCGCCATCCACAGATCGTTCATTAACTGAAGGTGGGTCTGCGCCAGCGTATTCATCGAGGGCTGGAAAAAGTGGTAACCGTTCCGGCCCATATGCTTGGTATGGTACATCGCCGCATCGGCGTTAAACATGAGCTCACGTTCGGTTTTGCCGTCGTGAGGATACAGCGCGATCCCAATGCTGAGGGTGACCATCAGTTCATAGTGCTCGAGGTTGAACGGGCTATCGATCGCGCGCACCAGCGAATTCGCCAGCGATGCCGCATCGTCCGGGCCTTCCCCCTCAGCCAGCAGAACAAACTCATCACCGCCGATACGTGCCAGGGTGAACTGGCCCTTCAGGAGATGCAGCAGGCGCTCCGTTACGGCAATCAGCAGCTTGTCACCGACATCATGGCCGTAAGCGTCATTGATGGCTTTAAAGCCGTCGAGATCCATGAACATCAGGGCAAAATGGGTCCCCTCGCGATCGGCTTTGCTGATGGCCTGATCGAGTCGGTCTTCCAGCAGGATACGGTTGGGCAGCCGCGTCAGGGTATCGTGCAGGGCCAGCTGTGCGAGTTCCCGGTTAGCTTCCGCAAGGGACGAGGCCAGAAGGGCGGTACGCGCCTGAAGGCGGGCGTCCAGCATTGATACCAACAGGGTAATCCCAAGAATAGAGAGCGCGACAACGCTCACCAGCACCGCCAGCCAGCTCCCGTTAATACCCTCATGGTGAACCATTGTGGACATCGGAAACTGTGCGGCTTTCATCCCGGCGTAGTGCATCCCGGCAATGGCTATGCCCATGGTGATGGCGGCACCCGTGCGCATCAGCACGACCTGCGCGGCGTCGTGACGCAGGCGGAAGGTCAGCCATAATGCCGTGAGTGAAGCGGCAAGCGCAATGGCGACCGAAATGGCCACCCAGACCTTGTCCCAGATTATCCCGGGCATCACTTCCAGCGCGGCCATGCCGGTGTAATGCATGGCAACAATACCGCTTCCCATCACCAGCGCACCGGGCAGCAGACGGCGCAAGCGTAGCCGATCGCAGCTCACGAGCCAGAGCGCGAACAGTGACGATCCGACGGCGATGACCATGGATAACGCCGTCAGGCTGGCGTTGTAGCTCATGCTCATGGAGAGATCCATCGCCAGCATGCCGATAAAATGCATGGCCCACACGCCGATGCCCATTGCAATACCGCCGCCAGCCAGCCAGACGCGGGCAGCGACACCCTCACTCCCGGCGACACGTGCCGCCATATTCAGTGCGGTATACGCCGCAAGGATGGCAACAACAAAGGAGAGGACAACAAGGATATGGTTGTATTGGCTGACCAGCATGGACGGTTCTACTCGAGTGTGGGGTTACGCTAGAGCGGTTGAGAAGGGCGAGACATTATCACCGTCGGGTAATGGCTCAAAGGGATTTAAATCCCCGTTTTTAGTAGGTAATCACGGGGAGTTTGCGCAATCAGGCGGCTAGTCGAGCTCTGAACAGTTTACGAGTTTCAGGGGATTCACGGAGTTCATATTGCGACACTTATCGGTTTCGGTGCTCATCAGTTCAATCCACTGCATCAGAAGTGCATCGAAAATCAGAACGGAGATTGCAAAGACAACCAGCCACCAGTATTTACGAATCATTGTGTCATTCCGCGAGAAGAGCGCCAGTAAAGTGGGGGAAATATACACCAAAAGCGGCGGTTTTAAAGCGGGATAAGCGAAGGTTTACAAAGCGTTGACGGAGTGAAGCAGGGAATAAAAAAGGCGCTTCCCCATGCCGAAGAGCGCCTTTTTAAACAAGCATTTAACTGATTAGTATCAGTTCATGCCGTATTTTTTCAGTTTCTTACGCAGAGTACCACGGTTGATACCCATCATCAGCGCAGCGCGGGTTTGGTTACCGCGGGTGTATTGCATCACCATGTCCAACAGTGGCTGTTCAACTTCAGCCAGTACCAGCTCATACAGGTCATTAACATCCTGACCGTTCAGTTGAGCAAAATAGTTCTTCAGTGCCTGTTTAACCGAGTCACGCAGGGGTTTTTGAGTTACCTGATCCTGAGAGTTAACGGTAGAAACGGTCAGTACGTCAGAATTTACGCGTTGTTCGAACATAGTTCTGTCAGCTCTTTATTTCATTACGCAAGATTTTCGAAGTATGCCTCCAACGCCTCCAGCTGTTCGCTGGCATCCTCAATGGCGTTGAATGTGCGCCGAAACTGGTCATCTGGAGCGTGCTCCTGGAGATACCAGGAAACGTGTTTACGCGCAATTCGGTACCCTTTCGCCTGACCGTAGTGGTCATGCAGTTCCCGAACATGCGAACAAAGCAAGCGCTTAACCTCTGCCAGAGGCAGGGGAGCAAGCAGCTCTCCAGTGTCCAGATAATGCTGGATTTCCCGAAAGATCCAGGGTCTTCCCTGAGCGGCACGTCCTATCATCAGAGCATCAGCTCCCGTATAGTCGAGCACCGCTCTGGCTTTAAGCGGGTCAGTTATGTCGCCATTCGCGATAATCGGAATGGAAACTTTCTGCTTAACTGCCCGAATGCTGTCGTATTCAGCTTCACCGTTGAACAAACAGGCGCGCGTGCGTCCATGAATGGTCAGGGCCTGAATGCCACAGTCTTCGGCCAGTTGGGCAATCTCTACACAGTTACGGTGTTCCGGCGACCAACCCGTGCGAATCTTTAACGTAACAGGAACGTCCACTGCGCTGACAACCGCCGTCAGGATAGCTTTCACCTGGTCGGGGTATTGCAGAAGGGCTGAACCTGCAAGCTTGCGATTCACTTTTTTGGCCGGGCACCCCATATTGATATCAATAATCTGGGCACCACTTTCCACGTTGATACGCGCGGCATCTGCCATCTCTTCAGGCACGCTTCCGGCAATTTGCACGGTGCGAATACCGGGTTCATCAATGTGCACCATCCGAAGGCGGGATTTATCGCTTTCCCAAACCTGCGGGTTAGACGACATCATCTCGGATACGGTTAAACCGGCTCCCATCTCATAGCACAGCGTCCTGAACGGCCGGTCGGTAATACCTGCCATAGGGGCTGCGATCAGGCGATTTCTAAGCTGGTGGTGTCCGATGCGCATGAGTTAAGAAATGACCATACTGTGACTGCAAGGCGGCGTATATTACGCATTTTTTGCACGAGATGAAAGGCCAAACTTTGAACAATCCACTGTTGTAGATCAAGGAATCGCCGCTCAATCTTTCCGTTAAGAATTATTCACTATTTAAATCATTGTGTTAGGTAGGAATGGCTATTTTATGAGCGCTTACAATTTCCCGTAACTTCTCATCATTTCTGAATAAATGGCTTACCTGAGCGGGATAATCTGCTGTTTTTAGCAGCAGATTTTCCCTCTTCTTTGCGATCTACGTCGCATTTTAGAACATGATCTTAAGCCTCAGAATGGGCGTTATTCGACCACAACGCGCCCATGCAGAGACTGTACCGGGCGGTTATTATCGTGATGCATGGTATGGGTAAATTTCTCAAGCTGTTCTGCTGAGACGGTTAACGGCTGTTTGAGCACGATCCAGGTGACCCCTTCAGAACACGGTGGCGTGGTCAGAGATCCGCTAAAGCGCCAGTAGGTTTTCACCTTCGGAAGCAGTTTGTTCAGGTTGAGATCCTTCTCAATGGAGACGTTCTGTTCAGCCTGCTGCGGCATCACGCTCCACAGCTTATCCAGCTCCGGATTCGCAGCCCCTTTATCAAACATGACGGCTACCACGGTCAGCTCACCCGCGCTGTTTTTATGTACCAGATGCATCTCCATCGCGTACTTCTTGCCGTGCACGGTGTTTTCGCTTGGTGCATGGAAGTGGAACTGCTGGAGCGTCCAGGTTTGCTTGTCCAGAGTAATGGTGTCACGGGTGTCAGCCTGTTCGCTAGCCTGAATGGTATGGCCATTATTGGTCAGCGTTACAGGACCATCAATGTAGTGTGTTTGCAGCGGGGAGAGATGGGCGTTAGCGGTCGAATCAATATTTATCGGAGACTGGTTCATCCCGCTCTGGCAGGTCTTGTAGGCCTCGTCCAGTTCACCCCAGTGTTCCGGTGAACCTTCCCCTTCGTAGCCCCAGTGTGATGCGAATGCTGAAGCCGAAACCATGCTCAGCGCAAACAGCGCTGCCTTGCCTGTAATGTGTTTCATCATATTCTTCCGGTGAATTTTTTAATACAAATCAACATGATTTGTGGGGTTATTTTACCGAAGAATGGCAGAGGGAGAGAGGATTATCAGAGGAAGAGGGGCGTGGTCAGAGGACCACGCCAAATGCTTATTTTTTACGACCGGTAATACGGCACCACTCTTCTTTCTCCACCACCGGGTCGAGAGCGAAAAGATCGGCGTAGGCTTCACACACGCTGTCTGCCTGGCTTGCCAGGATACCCGAAAGTCCCAGCAGACCGCCCTCAACGGGCAGCACGCTGATTAACGGAGCCAGCTCGCGCAGTGGGCCCGCCAGAATGTTTGCAACCACCACATCGGCTTTCATGGCTTCTGGCTGCGCATCCGGAAGATACAGCTCCAGTCGATCGGAAACGCCGTTGCGCTCGGCGTTGTCGCGACTGGCCTGAATGGCCTGCGGATCGATATCGATCCCGATAGCTTTTGCCGCGCCCAGTTTCAGGGCGGCAATCGCAAGGATCCCGGATCCACAGCCGAAGTCGATCACCGTCTTACCATCCAGATCGAGACCATCCAGCCACTGCAGGCACAGGGAGGTCGTTGGATGGGTGCCGGTACCAAACGCCAGACCCGGATCGAGCATGACGTTAACCGCGTTTTCATCAGGAACCTCGCGCCAGCTTGGGCAGATCCACAGACGTTTGCCGAACTGCATCGGGTGGAAGTTATCCATCCATTCGCGTTCCCAGTCTTTGTCTTCCAGCTGTTCGATTTTGTGCGCAAAGCCCGCGCCCAGCAGAGGGTGGTTTTCCAGAATCGCGACGACCTCTTTCATGTCGGTTTCAGCATCGAACAGGCCAATCACGTCGGTGTCGCCCCACAGGCGGGTTTCGCCCGGCAGTGGCTCAAAGACCGGCGTGTCATGCGTGTCCTGGAAGGTGATAGAGACCGAACCGGCCTCCATCAGCGCATCGCTCAGTTCCTCGGCGTTAGCGCCGGTTGTGTTCAGTTTTAGTTGGATCCACGGCATGGCAAAACTCTTTATTTATCAGTAGAAATCACAGGTTGTGGGACGGGCTGACCAAAACGGTTCCCTACCACAAACGCCAGTAAACTTAGCAGTAACGAAGGCACAATCGGATGGAAGCCCAGGTACTGAATTTTAAACGTTGCGAGAACGGCATACAGCACACCGCCGACAATCATGCCGCTCAAAGCGCCCGCAGCATTCGCCCGTTCCCAGTAGAGACCTAACACCAGCGGCCAGAGGAAAACGGCTTCGAGGCCGCCAAACGCCAGCAGATTCAGCCAGATGATCATCTCCGGCGGACGCCATGCGGCTAACAGCAGCAACGCGCCTAGCACCAGCGTAATCACCGCCGACATATGCTTCAGGCGACGTTCATTTTCAACCTGCTCAGGGCGCAGGTTCAGATAGAGATCTTTAATGATCGTAGCGGAACTTTGCAGTAACTGAGCGTTGATGGTCGACATAATGGCGGCCATTGGCGCAGCGAGGAAAATCCCGGCGGCAAAAGGGGGCAGCACTTTGACCATCAGCGTCGGGATAACCAGATCCGGCACGGTAAGATCGGGGATTACCGCGCGCCCTAATGCCCCCGCCAGATGCATACCAAACATCAGGACAGCGACCACAATCGTCCCGATGATGATGCCCTTGTGAACGGCTTTGCTGTCTTTATAGGAGATACAGCGCACGGCGGTATGCGGCAGACCAATTACTCCGAAACAGACTAACACCCAGAATGAGGTCATAAAGGTCGGAGAGAGGATATCATCTGCGCCCTGCGGCGAGACCAGTTTCGGGTCAATCGCTTCCAGGGTTTCCACCGCGTGAGTGAGTCCACCCGCCGCATGGACAATCCCCACCAGCAGAACGATCGTACCGATGAGCATCACCATTCCCTGCAGCGTATCGTTCAGCACGCTGGCGCGGAATCCGCCAAACGCAGTATAGAGCGCGATGCTTACCCCGAAGATGATGAGGCCTGTCTCGTAAGGGATGCCAGCCGCCGTTTCCAGCAGACGCGCACCGCCGATAAACTGTACGGTCATCGCACCGATAAACGCCACCAGCAGGCTCAAGCTCGCCAGCCACACCAGCAAGCGGCTCTGGTAACGGGCAAAGAGCATATCGTTGAGCGTCACGGCATTGTAACGGCGCGCCAGAATGGCAAATTTTTTACCCAGTATGCCCAACGAGAGCCAGACGGCAGGCAGCTGGATCATCGCCAGCAAAACCCAGCCTAACCCGTATTTGTAGGCCGCACCGGGGCCGCCAATAAACGAGCTGGCGCTGATATAGGTCGCGGTCAGCGTCATTGCCAGCACAACGCCGCCCATCGAACGGCTGCCGAGGAAATACTCGTTCAGAAAGGCACCGGTCGTTCTTTTGCGCATGGCGTAAATGGACAATCCAAATACGACCAGCAGGTAAGCGACAAGCGGCAGAATGACTTCAAGCTGCATCATCGTCCTCCAGCGGAATATCCCGGTAGATAAATTTCACCATTGCCCAGCACAGCAGGATAAACACCAGCGGAACCAGCAGGCAGGCCAATTCGAACCAGTGCGGCAGGCCGGTGATGCCAATAGCAGAGTCTGGTAAGTAAGCGGTTACTAACCATGCAGCAAGATAGAGAAGGGTCAGCCACAGCGCCCAGCGCGCTTCTTTATGGGCCTGAACAAAACGTTTGTCCATTTTTTGTCCCTTGTGGATGAAGAAAGCGGGGATTGTACATGATGAGGCTTTCCAGGCCCCAGAAATAAAAAAGGCCGGATAATCCGGCCTTTTCACAACACAGGTCTCTTACTTCTCGTTCAGACCGAGTTTTTTCTCCAGATAGTGGATGTTGGTTCCACCATTCTGGAAGTGCTCGTCGCTCATGATGCGCATCTGCAGATCAACGTTGGTTTTGATTCCGTCGATGATCAGTTCCTGCAGGGCGTTCTTCATGCGGGCAATCGCCACGTCACGGTTTTCGCCGTAGCAGATGAGCTTGCCGATCATTGAGTCATAGTACGGCGGTACGGTGTAACCGGCGTAGATATGAGACTCCCAGCGCACGCCAAAGCCACCCGGCGCGTGGAAACGCGTGATTTTACCCGGGCTTGGCAGGAAGGTGTTTGGGTCTTCGGCGTTGATACGGCATTCTACCGCATGGCCTTTCACCACAACTTCTTCCTGCTTGATGGACAGCGGCTGACCGGCTGCGATACGCAGCTGCTCTTTAATCAGGTCAACCCCGGTGATCATTTCGGTAACCGGATGTTCAACCTGAATACGGGTGTTCATCTCAATGAAGTAGAACTCGCCGTTTTCGAACAGGAACTCAAAGGTACCCGCTCCACGATAGCCGATATCGACACACGCTTTAGCGCAACGCTCGCCGATGTAGCGACGCAGTTCCGGAGTAATGCCCGGCGCTGGTGCTTCTTCGACTACTTTCTGGTGACGACGCTGCATGGAGCAGTCACGTTCAGCCAGATAGATTGCGTTACCCTGACCGTCAGCCAGCACCTGAATTTCGATGTGGCGTGGGTTTTCCAGGTATTTTTCCATGTACACCATGTCATTGCTGAAAGCGGCTTTCGCTTCTGCTTTGGTCATGGAGATGGACTGTGCCAGTTCAGCATCGCTGCGCACAACGCGCATACCGCGACCGCCGCCGCCGCCGGACGCCTTGATGATAACCGGGTAGCCAATGCGTTTAGCATGAGCACGGTTAGCATCCATGTCGTCGGTCAGAGGGCCGTCAGAGCCTGGTACGGTTGGTACACCGGCTTTTTTCATCGCGGTGATCGCAGACACTTTGTCGCCCATCAGGCGGATGGTGTCGGCTTTCGGGCCGATGAAGATAAAGCCAGAGCGTTCAACCTGCTCAGCAAAGTTGGCGTTCTCAGAGAGGAAGCCGTAACCCGGATGAATTGCCACCGCGCCGGTGATTTCAGCGGCGCTGATGATAGCCGGGATGTTCAGATAGCTTTTTACGGACGGAGCCGGGCCAATACAGACCGTCTCATCCGCCAGCAATACGTGTTTTAAATCGCGATCCGCGCTTGAGTGCACAGCGACAGTCTTGATGCCCAGTTCTTTACAGGCACGAAGAATACGCAGTGCGATCTCGCCGCGGTTGGCGATAACAATTTTATCCAGCATGTACGCCTCGTTACTCGATGACGACCAGCGGCTCGTCAAATTCAACCGGCTGACCACTTTCGACCAGAATCGCTTTCACAGTACCTGATTTGTCTGCTTCGATCTGGTTCATCATTTTCATCGCTTCAACGATGCACAGGGTATCGCCTACGTTGACTTTCTGACCCACTTCGATGAACGCCTTCGCGTCCGGGCTCGGGGTGCGGTAGAAAGTACCAACCATTGGGGAACGTACGATGTGACCACTGATTTCTGCTGCAGCGGCAGGTGCGGCTTCAGCTGCTGCTGGTGCAACGGCTGCGGAGAGCGCAGGCTGCTGCACTGGCGCAGCGTAAGCTTGCTGCATTACCGGGAAGCTAGCGGCTGGGGCTGCACGGCTGATGCGTACAGACTCTTCGCCTTCAGAAATTTCCAGTTCGGAGATGCCTGATTCTTCAACCAGCTCGATCAGTTTTTTAATCTTACGAATATCCATGAGTGGGTTCCGTACTCTTGTTTAGTGTGATTGTGACAAGCGTTTTACCGCTGTCTGTAAAGCGTATGAATAGCCGTCTGCGCCCAGTCCGCAGATAACGCCAGCAGCGATATCCGACAGATACGAATGGTGACGGAACGGCTCTCGGGCGTGCACGTTACTCAGGTGGATCTCGATAAACGGGATACTCACCGCAAGCAGTGCGTCGCGGATAGCAACACTGGTGTGCGTAAACGCGGCCGGATTGATCAGGATATAGTCCACATTGTCTTT
Organism: Enterobacter sp. GER_MD16_1505_Eko_090; assembly: GCF_003331015.1. NCBI lineage: Bacteria > Pseudomonadati > Pseudomonadota > Gammaproteobacteria > Enterobacterales > Enterobacteriaceae > Enterobacter > Enterobacter sp. GER_MD16_1505_Eko_090. Next base: position 20,609 of record NZ_PUQF01000013.1, read on the forward strand.
AGCCTGATGAATACGGTCGATGATTGCGTACTCCGCGTTTGACTGAAAATGTTCCAAATCCACATTCAGCGACGCTGCTTCCGTGCTCAAACGGTTAACAATTTCGCTTAATGTCAGCGTGCCGTACTTCTCCGGCTCACGGGTGCCGAGCATGTTCAGGTTCGGTCCGTTCAAAACTAAGATCTGAAACTTATCAGCCATTATGCCGCTATCTCCTGCGATTTTCGGGTAAAAAACAAAATATACCGTCGAAGCGCAAATGTCACCTTTTCAGAGGCCAAAAACCACTGTCAGGCGAACCAAGGTCGCACATTATAACGATTTCGTAGCATTTGGCAGCTAAATACTGGTCTTATCAGGGAAGATTATCAACCGCAATCCAAAAAAGATTTGCGGTTGAGAGGCAATCTGCGGGAAAACGCACAGTTTCGCGAACTATCGCAACCACTGGCGGAACTTCTTGTAACGCCATGCTAAAAGCGCCACGGCCGCCAGCGCGTAAAGGACCGGCTGCGGAGAGAGGATCTTCACCGACCACAGATAATGAATGGGTGCGAGGATCGCGACAAGATAGACGAAGTTATGCAGCAACTGCCAGCGACGGCCCAGCTTTCGCTGCGCATATTGCGTGGATGTCAGCGCTAACGCCAGTAAAATCACCCAGCTCACAATACCCAGCGTCAGATAAGGGCGCGTCACCAGTTCGCGGCCAAGCAGTGTCAGATTGTTAATTCCCAGTTCCAGCAGGGCATAGCTGGTCAGATGCAGCGTGGCCCAGGCAAAACACCATAGCCCCAAAAGCCGACGGGTGCGTATCAATAGTGGCTGTTTAGCGTAGCGCGCCAGCGGCGAGACGAGCAAGGTGGCCAGTAAAAATTTCAGAGCCATCCGACCGGTAAAATGCTGGATATCCTTGGCCGGATCGGCGCTAAAAAGCCCCTGGCTGGCGGCCCAGAACAGCCAGAGAAAGGGGAGTATTCCGGCTAAATGCAGCAGCACTTTCAGCCAGGTAATCTGTTTTGCCGTTAAACGCACTCAGAAGTTCTCCCGTAAATTGAGGCCACGGTACAGCGAGGCCACTTCATCCGCATAACCGTTAAACAGCAGCGTTGGCTGGCGCTTCACGTCCAGCGCGCCGCCGGAACCGATAAAACGCTCGGTCGCCTGCGACCAGCGCGGATGATCCACGTGCGGATTCACGTTGGCGAAGAAACCGTATTCGTCCGGAGCCGCCAGATTCCAGGTGGTTGGCGGACGCTCGCGGGTGAGCTTAATGCTGACGATAGACTTAATTCCTTTGAAACCGTATTTCCACGGCACGGTTAAACGGATGGGCGCGCCGTTCTGCGGCGGAAGCGCCTTGCCGTAAACGCCGACGGTCAGCAGCGTAAGAGGGTGCATGGCTTCGTCAAGGCGTAACCCTTCAACGTAGGGATACTCCAGCCCGCCGCCAATGAACCGGTCTTTCTGGCCCGGCATCTCGTCCGGCGCATACCGCGTCTGGAAAGCGACATATTTTGCGTTGCTGGTGGGCTCCACCATCGCCAGCAATTTATGCAGCGGGAAGCCGATCCAGGGCACCACCATCGACCAGGCTTCCACGCAGCGCATGCGGTAGATACGCTCTTCGAGCGGGAAACGGGTGGTCAGATCGTGGTGGTCCAGCGTCAGGGGTTTTGCCACTTCGCCGTCGATTTTCAGCGTCCACGGATCGGTTTTGAGACTACCGGCGTTGGCCGCAGGATCGGCCTTGTCGAGGCCAAATTCGTAGAAGTTGTTATAGCCCGTCACTTTATCTTCTGGCGTAAGCGTCAGTTTGTTCTGCCATTGGGCGGGTTTCGTAAAGGTGAGCGGGGCGCCGGAAGGGGCCTTCGGCCGATCGTTGCCTTTAAACCAGTCGAGCAGGTCAGCGTGAGCCGAAGGCGAGAGCGAGAGCGCGGTGGCGCTGATGCCAAGCATTTTCAGGATCTGGCGGCGCTGTAACATAAAGACAGACTCAGACGTTACGTCGGCTTCCGTCAGTTTTCGGTTTTTCATGGCATCCTCCGTCATGCGTTTTCCTAAGCATGACGGAGGAGAGTGATTCGCGCGAATATGTCACGAAAATTTGAAGATTAGGCGATTTTCACCAGCGCGCGACCGTGGAACTGGTTATCCATGATCTTACTGGCATAGTCCGGTGCCTGGCTGAGCGTAATCTCCGTGGCGCTCTGGGTGTAGAAAGATTCCGGCAAATCGCGCACCAGACGTTCCCATGCCTCAGTACGACGAGCCGCAGGTGTCATCACGGAATCCACGCCCTGCAGGCGGACGTTACGCAGAATGAATGGCATCACGGTGGTTGGCAGGGCAAATCCGCCCGCCAGCCCGCAGGCGGCCACGCAGCCGCCGTAGTTCATCTGCGCCAGGACTTTTGCCAGCACTTTATCACCGACGGTATCCACCGCGCCTGCCCAGACCTGTTTTTCCAGTGGACGGGTTTCGGCGAATTCGTCACGGCTGAGAATGCGATTTGCACCGAGCTGGCGCAGGTAATCGTGGGTACTTTCCCGACCGGAAACCGCCGCAACCTGATAGCCCAGCTTGTGCAGTAGCGTCACTGCCGTGCTGCCCACGCCCCCGCTGGCACCGGTGACGACAACTTCCCCCGATTCAGGGCGGATGCCTGCTTCTTCCAGCGCCATCACGCACAGCATCGCGGTAAAGCCTGCCGTGCCGACGATCATCGCCTTGCGGCCATCCATACCTTTCGGCATCGGCACCAGCCAGTCGCCCTTCACGCGCGCCTGCGTGGCCAGCCCGCCCCAGTGATTTTCACCTACGCCCCAGCCGGTGAGCAGGACCTGCTGGCCCGGATGGAAGCGCGGATCCTCGCTGGTATGTACCCGGCCAGCGAAATCAATACCCGGCACCATAGGGAAATTTCGGATGATTTTACCCTTCCCGGTAATCGCCAGCGCATCTTTATAATTTAAACTGGACCAGTCGATGTCGACGGTTACTTCGCCTTCCGGCAGACGACTCTCTTCTACCGCCTGCACTGAGGCAAGCGTTTTGCCGTCCTGCTGTTCTAAGATCAAAGCCTGCATACGGGGTCCTCTCGACTCATTTGATTGGAAAATAATTTCTGAAGACTATACTCGCTCAGGGAAACGCAGTGCCGATTTAACGCAATAAATTGCCAGATACACCCGATTTGGTAGTATGCCGCATTTGACATGCAAGTTAGCGCTTACTCGCTACCCCATCAACCCACGGAGTAATCTCAAGGATGCGATTAACGACGAAGTTCTCAGCTTTTATCACCTTGCTGACGGGGCTTACCATTTTTGTCACCCTTCTGGGCTGCTCTCTGAGCTTTTACAACGCCATTCAGGACAAACTGGTTAACCGGGTACAGTCTGTCGCGTCGGTAATTGATACGCGTCTGCTGACGACGCCGCTACCGGCACTCTCCAGGGAGCTCGATGAGCTGATGGTACCTGTTGATATTGTTCAGATCGACATTCAGCAGGGAAAGCATCGTGTGTTAAGCCACGAACGCCCGGGAAGCTATCGGCCTGCGGGCGTGGTGAGCCAGTATCGGGAAGTGACCGTACATTCCCTTAAAAATCCGGGGATGACCATACACATGGTCTATCTCGATCCGATGGCCAGCTATTTCCGTTCCATGATGACCACCGCGCCGCTCACCGTCGCGGTGGCGTTTATCGTCCTGCTGATCTTTCTCGCGGTCCGCTGGCTGCGCCGCCAGCTCTCCGGCCAGGAGCTGCTGGAGATGCGCTCCGTGCGGATCCTTAACGGTGAACGCGGCCCGCAGGTCCGTGGTTCAGTCCACGAATGGCCGTCACGCGCCAGCAGCGCGCTGGATACGCTGCTTTCGGAAATCCAGTTTGCCAGCGACCAGCGCAGCCGTATGGATACGCTGATCCGCTCCTATGCCGCGCAGGATAATAAAACCGGCCTCAACAACCGCCTTTTCTTTGATAATCAGCTCGCCACGCTGCTCGACGATTCGGAAAAAGTGGGGACGCACGGGGTGGTGATGATGGTTCGCCTGCCTGATTTCGATCTCCTGCGCGACACCTGGGGACAGCGGGCCGCGGAAGAAAATCTCTTTACGCTGATCAACCTGCTCTCCACCTTTATTATGCGCTACCCGGGCGCGCTGCTGGCCCGCTACCACCGCAGCGACTTTGCCGTGTTGCTGCCGCATCGGACGCTGAAGGAGTCGGAAAGCATCGCCAGCCAGCTGCTGAAGGCGGTTGATGCGCTGCCGCAGAGCAAAATGCTCGACAGGGACGATATGGTCCACATGGGGATCTGCGCCTGGCGTGGCGGACAATCGACAGAACAGGTGATGGAGCATGCGGAAGCGGCCACCCGCAACGCCGTGCTGCAGGGCGCGAACGGATGGGCGGTCTATGATGATTCGCTGCCGGAAAAAGGGCGCGGTAACGTGCGCTGGCGTACGTTGATTGAGCAAATGCTAAGTCGCGGCGGACCGCGTATTTATCAAAAACCCGCGGTCATGAAAAACGGCAACGTTCATCACCGTGAACTGATGTGTCGTATTTTTGACGGTACGGAAGAGGTTATTTCTGCGGAATATCTGCCAATGGTGCTGCAATTTGGTCTGTCCGAAGAGTATGACCGTCAGCAAATTAGCCGCTTGATTCCGTTTTTATCATTCTGGCCTGAAGAGAGCCTGGCGTTACAGGTCACCGTGGAGTCATTAATACGCCCGCGTTTTCAGCGCTGGCTGCGTGATACATTAATGCAATGCGAAAAATCGCAACGCAAACGCATTATTTTTGAACTTGCTGAGGCGGATGTAGGTCAACACATCAGCCGGTTACGTCCGGTGGTTCGTTTGATCAACGCGCTCGGCGCGCGCGTCGCGGTGACGCAGGCAGGTTTGACGCTGGTCAGCACCAACTGGATCAAGGAGCTGGATGTGGAGCTATTAAAGCTACATCCGGGGCTGGTAAGGAATATTGAAAAGCGCACGGAAAACCAGCTGCTGGTACAGAGCCTGGTTGAGGCGTGCAAAGGAACGCGAACACAGGTGTTTGCCGCGGGCGTACGCGCCAGAGGCGAATGGCAAATGTTAACAGAGCGCGGTGTAATGGGTGGTCAGGGGGATTTTTTTGCTGCCTCTCAGCCGCTTGACACCAATGTGAAAAAATATTTGCAAAGATACTCGGTTTGACCTGCCGTTTACGCTGTTTTCACGTAGAATATCGCGCCTGTAGCTTTGAGTATGTCGAGCAAAAAGCCAGTGAACGACCTTTAACGGGTTACAAAGGTCAGTAAGGAATGCTGCTGTTTACTCAGCCCTGAGGGAGTCAGGGGATGATTTTGTAACATCAGGAAACGTACTGCACAAATTTTCACCGTTGCAGATGATTTTTGCGCCTTGTCGCTGCTGCGTGTGGTTGGTAAAGTAAGCGGATTTTGTTTTCCGCCCCAGCTTTCAGGATTATCCCTTAGTATGTTGAAAAAATTTCGTGGCATGTTTTCCAATGACCTGTCCATTGACCTGGGTACTGCGAATACCCTTATTTATGTAAAAGGACAAGGCATCGTATTGAATGAGCCTTCCGTTGTGGCCATTCGTCAGGATCGTGCAGGCTCGCCGAAAAGCGTAGCCGCAGTGGGTCATGACGCGAAGCAGATGCTGGGTCGTACCCCTGGCAACATCGCCGCTATTCGCCCAATGAAAGACGGCGTTATCGCTGACTTCTTCGTGACTGAAAAAATGCTTCAGCACTTCATCAAGCAGGTTCACAGCAACAGCTTCATGCGTCCAAGCCCGCGTGTTCTGGTGTGTGTGCCGGTTGGCGCAACCCAGGTCGAGCGTCGCGCAATCCGTGAATCTGCTCAGGGTGCAGGTGCGCGTGAAGTGTTCCTGATTGAAGAGCCAATGGCGGCGGCAATCGGTGCAGGTCTGCCTGTGTCTGAAGCGACCGGTTCCATGGTGGTGGATATCGGTGGTGGTACCACTGAAGTGGCCGTTATCTCTCTGAACGGCGTGGTGTACTCCTCTTCCGTACGTATCGGTGGTGACCGCTTCGACGAAGCCATCATTAATTATGTGCGCCGTAACTACGGCTCTCTGATCGGTGAAGCCACCGCAGAGCGTATCAAACACGAAATCGGCTCTGCATATCCGGGCGATGAAGTGCGCGAGATCGAAGTACGTGGCCGCAACCTGGCTGAAGGTGTTCCACGCGGTTTCACCCTGAACTCCAACGAAATTCTGGAAGCACTGCAGGAGCCACTGACGGGTATCGTGAGTGCGGTAATGGTCGCGCTGGAACAGTGCCCACCAGAGCTGGCGTCCGATATCTCCGAGCGCGGTATGGTTCTGACCGGTGGTGGTGCGCTGCTGCGTAACCTCGACCGCCTGTTAATGGAAGAGACAGGTATTCCTGTCGTAGTTGCAGAAGATCCACTGACTTGCGTCGCCCGTGGTGGTGGCAAGGCGCTGGAAATGATCGACATGCACGGCGGCGATTTGTTCAGCGAAGAGTAGTCGAGTTTGAGAGGGTAGCAATTTGCTACCCTTTCTCTCTGACGCGAGAATACGCATAGCCTATGAAGCCAATTTTTAGCCGTGGCCCATCGCTACAGTTTCGCCTCATTCTGGCGGTTCTGGTTGCGCTTGGGGTCATTATTGCCGATAGCCGCCTCGGTACGTTCAGCCAGATCCGAACGTACATGGATACCGCCGTCAGTCCTTTCTACTTTATATCAAATGGTCCCCGTGAACTGCTCGACTCCGTTTCTCAAACGCTGTCTTCACGAGACCAGCTCGAACTTGAAAACCGGGCATTACGCCAGGAACTGCTGCTGAAAAACAGCGAACTTCTGATGCTGGGGCAATACAAGCAGGAAAACGCGCGTCTGCGTGAGCTGCTCGGCTCGCCGCTGCGTCAGGATGAGCAGAAGATGGTTACCCAGGTGATCTCCACCGTGAACGACCCTTACAGCGATCAGGTTGTGATCGACAAAGGGAGCGTCAACGGGGTGTATGAAGGTCAGCCCGTCATCAGTGATAAAGGCGTAGTAGGCCAGGTTGTTGCCGTCGCCAAACTGACCAGCCGCGTGCTGCTGATTTGCGACGCCACGCATGCGCTCCCGATCCAGGTCTTGCGTAACGATATCCGCGTGATCGCGGCCGGGAATGGCTGTACGGATGACCTGCAGCTGGAACACCTGCCGGCCAACACGGATATCCGCGTGGGCGACGTGCTGGTGACCTCCGGTCTGGGTGGCCGCTTCCCTGAAGGCTATCCGGTTGCGGTGGTCTCTTCGGTGAAGCTGGATACGCAGCGTGCCTATACCGTGATTCAGGCGCGTCCAACCGCCGGTTTGCAGCGTCTGCGCTACCTGCTGCTGCTGTGGGGCGCCGATCGTAACGGTACTAACCCGATGACGCCTGAAGAGGTCCATCGTGTGGCAAATGAACGCCTGATGCAGATGATGCCGCAGGTTCTCCCGCCTGCGGACTCTATGGGGCCGCCTGCGCCAGTCCCGGCACCGGCAACGGGGTTAACGCAGCCGCTGCCGGATGCGCCGCCACCGCCTAAACTCTCTTCGGGAGGGCAGTAGTGGCAAGCTATCGTAGCCAGGGACGCTGGGTCATCTGGCTCTCGTTCCTCATTGCACTGTTGCTGCAGATTATGCCCTGGCCGGATAACATTCTCGTTTTCCGGCCAAACTGGGTCTTGCTCATTTTGCTCTACTGGATCCTTGCCCTGCCGCATCGCGTAAATGTCGGCACGGGTTTTGTGATGGGTGCCATACTGGATCTCATTAGTGGCTCTACGCTGGGCGTACGCGCCTTGTCCATGAGCATTATTGCGTACCTCGTCGCACTGAAATTCCAGCTCTTCCGTAACCTCGCGCTCTGGCAACAGGCCCTGGTCGTGATGCTGTTGTCGCTTGCTGCGGATATCGTTGTTTTCTGGGCAGAGTTTTTAGTGATCAACGTCTCTTTCCGACCGGAAGTGTTCTGGAGTAGTGTAGTAAACGGTGTGCTCTGGCCGTGGCTATTCCTGCTGATGCGTAAGGTTCGCCAGCAGTTTGCTGTGCAATAAAAGGTTTCTATGACGTCTTTGTATCTCGCTTCCGGCTCCCCGCGCCGTCAGGAACTCCTGACGCAGCTTGGGGTCTCTTTTGAACGCATCGTGACCGGCATTGAAGAAATACGTGCTGAGGGCGAAAGTGCTCAACAGTACGTGTCACGTCTGGCGCGCGAGAAAGCGCAGGCGGGCGTGGCCTGCGTGCCGCGCGATCTGCCCGTGCTGGGAGCTGATACCATCGTTATCCTTAACGGTGAAGTGCTGGAGAAACCGCATGACGCCGAACACGCGGCGCGCATGCTGCGCAAAATGTCCGGGCAAACGCATCAGGTGATGACGGCCGTCGCGCTGGCGGACCGCCAGCACGTGCTGGATTGCCTGGTGGTGACGGATGTCACGTTCAGAGTACTTACCGACGACGAGATCGCCGCTTATATTGCCAGCGGTGAACCGATGGATAAAGCAGGTGCATACGGTATTCAGGGGCTGGGTGGCTGTTTTGTCAGGAAGATTCATGGCAGCTATCACGCCGTAGTCGGCTTACCGCTGGTGGAAACGTATGAGTTGCTGAGCAATTTTAACTCACTGCGTGAGGGAAGGGATAATTATGACGGCTGAATTGTTGGTAAACGTAACGCCATCGGAAACCCGTGTGGCCTATATTGACGGTGGCATTCTTCAGGAAATTCATATTGAGCGTGAAGCGCGGCGCGGAATAGTAGGCAATATCTACAAAGGTCGTGTCAGTCGTGTACTGCCGGGTATGCAGGCGGCTTTTGTAGATATTGGACTGGATAAGGCGGCATTTTTACATGCCTCCGACATCATGCCGCACACCGAGTGCGTCGCGGGCGAAGAGCAAAAGCAGTTTGCCGTGCGCGACATTTCTGAACTGGTGCGTCAGGGGCAGGACTTAATGGTGCAGGTGGTGAAAGATCCTCTTGGTACCAAAGGCGCCCGTCTGACCACCGATATCACCTTACCTTCCCGCTATCTGGTCTTTATGCCCGGCGCGTCGCACGTGGGCGTTTCGCAGCGTATTGAGAGCGAAAGCGAGCGCGAGCGCCTGAAGAAAGTCGTCAGCGCCTACTGCGATGAACAGGGCGGATTTATCATCCGCACCGCCGCGGAAGGGATCAGCGAGGAAGACCTGGCGTCAGATGCGGCTTACCTGAAGCGCGTCTGGACAAAAGTGATGGAGCGTAAAAAACGCAACCAGACCCGCTATCAGCTCTATGGTGAGCTGGCGCTGGCGCAGCGCGTGCTGCGTGACTTTGCCGACGCGCAGCTCGACCGCATTCGCGTGGATTCCCGCCTGACGTATGAAGCGCTGCTGGAGTTTACCGCTGAATATATCCCGGAGATGCCAGGCCTGCTGGAGCACTACACCGGGCGTCAGCCGATCTTCGATCTCTATGATGTCGAAAACGAGATCCAGCGTGCCCTGGAGCGTAAGGTTGAACTGAAGTCCGGCGGCTATCTGATCATCGATCAGACCGAAGCGATGACCACCGTCGATATCAACACCGGCGCGTTTGTCGGTCATCGCAATCTGGACGACACCATCTTCAACACCAACATCGAAGCCACGCAGGCCATTGCGCGCCAGCTTCGTCTGCGCAATCTGGGCGGCATTATCATCATCGACTTCATCGATATGAGTAATGAAGACCATCGCCGCCGCGTGCTGCACTCGCTTGAACAGGCCCTGAGTAAAGATCGCGTGAAAACCAGCATCAACGGCTTCTCACAGCTGGGGCTGGTGGAAATGACGCGTAAGCGTACCCGCGAGAGCGTGGAGCATGTGCTGTGTAATGAATGCCCGACCTGCCATGGACGCGGAACGGTAAAGACGGTTGAGACCGTCTGCTACGAGATCATGCGTGAAATTGTGCGTGTGCATCATGCCTACGACTCCGATCGTTTTCTGGTCTATGCTTCCCCTGCGGTGGCTGAAGCGCTGAAAGGCGAAGAGTCACACGCGCTGGCGGAAGTGGAAATCTTTGTCGGCAAACAGGTAAAAGTACAAATTGAACCGCTCTATAACCAGGAGCAGTTTGACGTCGTGATGATGTAAGCGCAGTACGCTGCGTGACCAAAGCTGACAAGGAGAGATGCGTGAGGCGATTGCCGGGGATTTTATTGCTTACAGGGGCAACGCTGGTCGTGATTGTCGCGTTGCTCGTGAGCGGGCTACGCCTCGTTTTACCGCATCTGGACAGCTGGCGTCCGCAACTGCTGGCAAAAATCGAATCCACCACCGGCGTGCCGGTGAACGTCAGCCAGGTAAGCGCCAGCTGGCAGAATTTTGGCCCGACGCTCGATGTGCGGGATATCAACGCCAGCCTGAAAGATGGCGGCCACCTCAAAATCAAACGCGTGACCCTGGCGCTGGACGTCTGGCAAAGCCTGCTGCATCTGCGCTGGCAGTTTCGCGATCTCACCTTTTATCAGCTTCAGTTTCTGACCAATACGCCCATCTCGGGCGGCGACAGCAGCCAGGGGCTTGAGGCCAACCGTTTTAGCGATCTTTTCCTGCGCCAGTTCGATCATTTCGATCTGCGCGACAGCGAAGTGAGCTTTATTACCCTTTCCGGCCAGCGTGCGGAACTGGCGATCCCCCAGCTGACCTGGCTCAACGGCAGGAACCGGCACCGCGCTGAGGGGCAGGTGAGTCTCTCCAGCCTGAACGGTCAGCACGGCGTGATGCAGGTGCGCATGGATCTGCGTGACGATGACGGCCTGCTAAATAACGGCAAAGTCTGGCTGCAGGCCGACGATGTGGACGTCAAACCGTGGCTGGGCGACTGGCTCCAGCAGAATATGCAGCTGGAAACGGCCCGATTCAGCCTTGAAGGCTGGCTGACCCTGACGAAAGGCGAATTTGCCAGCGGTGATATCTGGCTCAAGCAGGGGGGCGCGAGCTGGAAAGGCGAAAAACAACAGCATCAGCTTTCCGTCGATAACCTCACCGCCCACGTGACGCAGGAGAAAGAGGGCTGGCAGTTTGCCATTCCCGATACGCGGATCGCGATGGACGGCAAGCCGTGGCCGCGCGGTGCGCTGACGCTGGCCTGGATGCCGGAGCAGGACGTTGGCGGCACGGCCAGTAAACGCAGCGACGAGCTGCGCATCCGCGCCAGCAACCTGGATTTGGCCGCGATTGAAGGGCTGCGCTCAATGGCGGCAAAGCTCTCTCCAGACCTGGGCGAGATCTGGCTGGCTACGCAGCCGAGCGGAAAGATCGATTCTCTGGCGCTGGATATCCCGCTTCAGGCGACGGAAAAAACCCGTTTCCAGGCAACATGGAAAGATCTTGCCTGGAAGCAGTGGAAGCTGCTGCCGGGTGCGGAGCACTTTAGCGGCAAGCTGGAAGGCAGCGTGGAGAACGGCAGGCTGACGGTTGATATGCACGACGCCAGAATGCCGTACGAGACGGTCTTCCGCGCGCCGCTGGAAATCGAACAGGGCAACGCAGTGCTTAACTGGCTCCGTAACGATAAGGGCTTCCAGCTCGATGGTCGCCATATCGACGTCAAAGCCAAAGCGGTACACGCGCGGGGTGACTTCCGCTATCTGCAACCGCAGGGGGACGAGCCGTGGCTGGGTATTCTGGCCGGAATCAGTACCGATGATGGCTCGCAGGCCTGGCGCTATTTCCCGGAAAACCTGATGGGTAAAGCGCTGGTCGACTATCTGAGCGGCGCAATCCAGGGCGGTCAGGCGGAAAACGCCACGCTGGTCTACGGCGGTAACCCCCATCTGTTCCCGTACAAACATAATGAAGGTCAGTTCCAGGTTCTGGTGCCGCTGCATGACGCCACCTTCGCGTTCCAGCCGGGCTGGCCCGCGCTGAAAAACCTGGATATCGAACTTAACTTCCTCAATGACGGCCTGTGGATGAAGTCCGACAGCGTGGCGCTGGGCGGCGTGACGGCCAGCAACCTGACGGCCAACATTCCGGACTACTCAAAAGAGAAGCTGCTGATTGATGCCGACATCAACGGTCCCGGCAAGGCGGTGGGACCGTACTTTGAGGAGACCCCCCTGAAAGAGTCGCTGGCGGCGACGCTTCAGCAGCTGCAGCTTGATGGCGATGTGAATGCTCGCTTACATCTTGATATCCCGCTGGACGGTGAGATGACCACCGCGAAAGGCGACGTTCGTCTGAAGAACAACAGTCTGTACATTAAACCCCTTGAGAGCACCCTGAAAAATCTCAGCGGGCAGTTCAGCTTTGAGAACGGTAACCTGAAGAGCGAGCCGCTGACCGCCAGCTGGTTTAATCAGCCCGTGAATATCGACTTCACGACCACAGAGGGTGAAAAGGCGTATCAGGTGGCCGTCAATCTGGACGGTAACTGGCAGCCAGCGCGAATGGATGTCCTGCCGAAGCCGATTGAGGCGTCGGTGGAGGGGGCGGTCGCCTGGCAGGGTAAAGTGGCAATCGACCTGCCTTATCACGCAGGTGCCCAGTACAAGGTCGACATCACGGGTGATCTGAAGAATCTTCGAAGCCAGCTGCCTGCGCCGCTGGATAAACAGGCCGGACAGCCGCTGCCGGTGAAGCTGAACGTCGAGGGCAACCTGAACAGCTTCGCGCTGACCGGAAACGCGGGCGGGACGAACCACTTCAACAGCCGCTGGCTGCTTAACCGCAAGCTCACCCTCGACAGGGCCATCTGGACGACGGATAGCCGCTCCACGCCGCCGCTGCCAGAGCAGACGGGCGTTGAGCTGAATCTGCCGCCGATGGACGGTGCAGAGTGGCTGGCGCTGTTCCAGAAAGGCGTTGGGCAAAACGTTGATGAAACCGCCCAGTTCCCGCAAACCATTACCGTACGCACGCCGTCGCTGATGCTGGGTGGGCAGCAGTGGAACAACCTGAGTATTGTCTCGCAGCCTGCTGCTAACGGTACGAAAGTGGAGGCCCAGGGTCGGGAGATCAACGGCACGCTGACCATGCGCGATCACGCGCCGTGGCAGGCGGCGATCCGCTATCTCTACTACAACCCGGCCGCCGCGAGTAAAGATAAACCGGCGGATACCTCGCCGCTGAGTCAAACCTCCCGCGTCGATTTTAGCGGCTGGCCCGATCTCCAGCTGCGCTGCGCGGAGTGCTGGCTGTGGGGACAGAAATATGGTCGTATCGACGGTGATTTTGCCATTCAGGGAAATACGCTTACGCTCACCGGAGGATTGATCGACACCGGCTTTGGCCGCATGACGGCAGGCGGGGAATGGGTGAATAACCCGGGCGAGCAGCGAACGTCCCTCAAGGGCGACATTAAAGGCAACAAACTGGATGCGGCAGCCAATTTCTTTGGCATCAGCACGCCGCTGCGCGGTTCGTCATTTGACGTCGATTACGATCTTCACTGGCGCGACGCCCCGTGGAAGCCGGATGAGGCCTCGCTGAACGGCATTCTGAAAACCCGCTTCGGCAAAGGTGAAATCGCCGACGTGAGCACGGGGCGCGCCGGGCAGATCCTGCGCCTGCTGAGTTTTGATGCGCTGCTGCGCAAGCTGCGCTTCGATTTCAGCGATACCTTCAGCGAAGGGTTCTACTACGATTCCATCCGCAGTACGGCGTGGATCAAGGACGGCGTTCTGCATACGGACGATACGCTGGTGGATGGCCTGGAAGCGGATATCGCCATGAAAGGCTCGGTCAACCTCGTGCGCCGCGAGCTGGATATGGAAGCCGTGGTGGCGCCGGAAATTTCCGCGAGCGTGGGCGTTGCGGCGGCCTTCGTGGTGAACCCGATTGTCGGTGCGGCGGTGTTTGCCGCCAGCAAAGTGCTGGGGCCGCTGTGGAGCAAGGTCTCCATTCTGCGCTACCGCATTACCGGTCCGGTCGATAAACCGCAGATCAACGAGGTGCTGCGCCAGCCGCGCAAAGATGCACAGCAATGATTTGACGTGGGCAGGTAATTGCCTCACTCTCAATAAATACGATCTTTATACCGCCACGGGCGGCAACGAACGAGTAGCAATACGATGAGTCTGAACCTGGTAAGTGAACATTTGCTCGCAGCGAACGGCCTGAACCATCAGGACCTGTTCTCCATTCTTGGTCAACTGACCGAACGCCGTCTCGACTACGGCGACCTTTATTTCCAGTCGAGCTATCACGAATCCTGGGTTTTAGAAGACAGCATCATTAAAGATGGCTCTTACAACATCGACCAGGGCGTCGGCGTCCGCGCCGTCAGCGGGGAGAAAACCGGTTTTGCGTATGCCGATCAGATTAGCCTCGCCGCACTTGAGCAGAGCGCGCAGGCCGCGCGCACCATTGTGCGTGATACCGGCGATGGTCGCGTGAAAACCCTGGGAGAAGTGCAGCACTCTGCGCTCTATACCAGCATCGATCCGCTGCAGAGCATGAGCCGTGAAGAGAAGCTGGATATCCTGCGCCGCGTGGACAAAGTGGCGCGCGCGGCAGATAAACGCGTGCAGGAAGTTTCAGCCAGCCTGAGCGGTGTGTATGAACTGATTCTGGTGGCGGCAACGGACGGTACCCTGGCGGCAGATGTCCGTCCGCTGGTGCGTCTCTCTATCAGCGTGCAGGTCGATGAGGACGGCAAACGCGAGCGCGGTTCAAGCGGCGGCGGCGGTCGTTTTGGCTATGACTGGTTCCTGGGCGACGTTGACGGTGAAGCGCGCGCTGACGCGTGGGCAAAAGAAGCCGTGCGCATGGCGCTGGTGAATCTGAATGCCGTCGCGGCGCCGGCGGGTTCATTCCCGGTGGTGCTGGGTGCCGGCTGGCCGGGCGTGCTGCTGCATGAGGCGGTGGGCCATGGTCTGGAAGGCGACTTTAACCGTCGCGGAACGTCGGTATTCAGCGGTCAGATTGGTCAACTTGTCTCCTCTGAACTGTGCACCGTGGTGGATGATGGCACCATGCGCGATCGTCGCGGCTCGGTGGCTATCGACGATGAAGGTACGCCCGGCCAGTACAACGTGCTGATCGAAAACGGCGTGCTGAAAGGCTACATGCAGGACAAACTCAACGCGCGCCTGATGGGCGTTGCGCCAACGGGTAACGGCCGTCGTGAATCCTACGCGCACCTGCCGATGCCGCGCATGACCAATACCTACATGCTGCCGGGCAAATCCACGCCGCAGGAGATTATCGAATCCGTTGATTACGGTATTTTTGCGCCTAACTTTGGCGGTGGCCAGGTGGATATCACCTCCGGTAAGTTTGTCTTCTCTACCTCAGAAGCGTACCTGATCGAGAAGGGCAAAGTGACCAAAACGGTGAAAGGTGCAACGCTGATCGGCTCCGGTATTGAAGCCATGCAGCAGATATCGATGGTCGGTAACGATCTGAAGCTGGATAACGGCGTGGGCGTCTGCGGTAAAGAGGGCCAGAGCCTGCCGGTGGGCGTGGGCCAGCCAACGCTGAAAGTAGACAACCTGACGGTGGGCGGCACAGCCTGACCTGAGTAAACATAAAAAAAGGCGCTACAGATGTAGCGCCTTTTTTTTAACGTAAGTTACCCAGCGGTATCTCCGGATCCGGCTCGTGAGTGATGCGGTTACGCAAGTCACGACGAATAATTTCGATCGACCAGAACCAGACCAGATGGCCCACGATCTCTGACACGTGTTCATACCACGGCAGCTCAAACAGCGGTGGCGTCAACCCCATCAGCGGGAAGGAGATCATATGCACAAAGAGCTGAGCTAACGCACCTGCCAGCAAACCCTGCCAGAGTTTAATTTTCGGGAAGACTTCAGCCACGACACAATAGCCAACAGCGAAGACGATGGAGAAAATAATATGCGTTACGCCGACCCAGTTAAATATATGTCCGGCAAATGTATAAACTGCTGCGTTAGGATCGACAACGCCAAGCCAGTCGCGTAAAAATACATAGGGAGGGTTTAAAAAATTGCGGGAGCAGTCAATCTGACCTGCGGCTCTTATTAAGTGCTCAGGTCCGCATGCGCCGTTGAATAAGTCGGCGGGGCTGCGTGGCGGAAGCGGCACTTCGGCTCCCCATTTGACAAAAGCGGAGACGATCCCTGCAATTAAACCGATGAACGCAGCGAGTCCATAGCGCCTGCGTGAAGGCGGTGTTTGTTCAAATAGATTCATTTCTTTTCCTTGTTTAACGTCATCCTGCGGAATACATTTTATTATTCATATCAGCAACAAATTAATAACAGCCTGAAGAGCAGACTGCATATAAAGTAATGGGCTGATGGCGGTAGTGTCAATTAGCTATTCCTGATAGTGGCGAAGGAATATTCCTGAATGAATACGGGATTCATCCTGGGAATATTCATCGGTCCTATGCGTTCTGGAATAAATGGATTATTCCTTTCGTCTTCCCCGCATCCCCTGAAACAGCTCCGCCACGTCCACAAAATACTCGGTCAGATAGTTAATGCACACCTGGACTTTCAGCGGGAGCTTGTCTTTTTCGGTATACAGGGCGTACACCGGACGCGGATCGGATTGGTAGCGCGGGAAGAGGATCTCCAGCACGCCGCTGTTGATTTCGTTGATCACCCACATCAGCGGCACGTAGGCGATCCCGGCGCCAGCCACCAGCCAGCGCGAAATGGTCATGGGGTCGTTAGTGACAAACCGCCCCTCCGGCAGCAGTTTGGTGGAGATCCCTTCCGGGGCAATCAGCTCAAATTCATTGTCGGGCCGCACGCTGTACTCCAGCCACGAGTGGTTGGTGAGATCGGCGGGTTTCTCCGGCACACCGTACTGGGCCAGATAGCTCTTCGAAGCGCAGACGACCATCGGCATGCTGCCCAGCCGACGCGAGAACAGGCTGGAATCTTGCAGCGCGCCGACGCGGATCACCACGTCCAGGCCGTCGGCAATCAGATCCGGCGCCGGGATACCCGTCACCAGATTGACGGTAAGCCCGGGGTACTCTTTCAGCATATCCGCCGTCATGGCAGCGAGAACATTTTGTGCCATAGTTGAAGAACACCCGATGCGCAGCGTGCCGATGGGGGTGTTGTTGAAGGCGTAGAGCTGTTCGTGAACATCCCGCACTTCCAGAAGCATGCGACGACAGCCCTGATAGTAAATTTTACCCGCTTCCGTCAGACCAATGCTGCGGGTACTGCGGTTGAGCAGCTTGACCTGAAGCTCATCTTCCAGTTTGGACACCGTCTGGCTGATGGAGGAGACGCTCATCTGAAGCTGGCGTGCAGCGGCGGTAAAGGAGCCCAGTTCAACCACTTTGGCGAAGACTGACATGCGTTTTAAACGTTCCATTGTTCACTCTGGCTTAAAAGTGATTTAGATCACATATTATAGATAACAGCATAACAGTTACGTTAATATATTATTAATTACATAACGGCTGCGCCATTCTCGCCCGGCGTTTCTTGCTCTCCTGCGGTGGCGTGCGCTAAAAAATTCTGAAGCCTGCACTCTCTCTTATCAAGGTCAACATGAGTCTGTTTCCCGTTATCGTGGTGTTCGGTCTGTCGTTCCCACCGATATTTTTCGAGCTTCTTTTATCACTGGCGATCTTCTGGCTGGTGCGCAAGGTGCTGGTCCCTACCGGGATCTACGATTTCGTCTGGCACCCTGCATTGTTCAATACCGCGCTGTATTGCTGCCTGTTTTACCTGATATCGCGCATGTTTGTCTGAGGTTGATGTGAAAACGCTAACAAGAAAAATCTCCCGCACTGCCATCACCATGGCGCTGGTTATCCTCGCCTTCATTGCCATTTTCCGCGCCTGGGTCTATTACACCGAATCACCGTGGACGCGTGATGCACGCTTCAGCGCCGATGTGGTGGCCATCGCCCCTGACGTGGCCGGTCTTATCACGGCGGTTAACGTTCACGATAACCAGCTGGTGAAAAAAGATCAGGTTCTGTTCACCATCGACCAGCCTCGTTACCAGAAAGCGCTGGAAGAGGCGGAAGCGGACGTGGCCTATTACCAGGCGCTGGCTGCGGAGAAACGCCGTGAGGCAGGCCGCCGTAATCAGCTTGGCGTTCAGGCAATGTCCCGTGAAGAGATTGACCAGTCCAACAACGTGCTGCAAACCGTGCTGCACCAGCTGGCGAAAGCACAAGCAACGCGCGATCTGGCGAAGCTCGATCTGGAGCGTACCGTGATCCGCGCGCCGTCTGATGGCTGGGTGACCAACCTTAACGTCTATGCCGGGGAATTCATTACCCGTGGCTCAACCGCCGTGGCGCTGGTGAAACAGAACTCTTTCTATGTACTCGCCTATATGGAAGAGACCAAGCTGGAAGGCGTACGTCCCGGCTATCGGGCAGAAATCACGCCGCTGGGCAGCAACCGCGTCTTTAAAGGTACCGTCGACAGCGTCGCCGCAGGGGTGACCAACTCCAGCAGTTCGCGTGATGCAAAAGGGATGGCAACGGTGGATTCCAACCTCGAGTGGGTGCGTCTGGCCCAGCGCGTGCCGGTCCGTATCCACCTGGATGAACAGCAGGGCAATCTGTGGCCTGCGGGTACCACGGCGACGGTGGTGATTACCGGTGAAAAAGATCGGGATGCCAGCCAGGACTCATTCTTCCGTAAAATCGCCCACCGTCTGCGCGAGTTTGGTTAATCGCTATGGGCATCTTTTCCATCGCCAGCCAGCACATTCGCTTCGCCGTGAAGCTGGCGTGTGCCATTGTGCTGGCGCTGTTTGTTGGCTTCCACTTCCAGCTTGAAACCCCGCGCTGGGCAGTGCTGACGGCCGCGATTGTCGCGGCGGGTCCCGCCTTTGCCGCGGGTGGGGAACCCTATTCAGGCGCGATCCGCTATCGCGGAATGCTGCGTATCATCGGGACGTTCATCGGCTGTATCGCGGCGCTCACCATTATTATCCTGATGATCCGCACGCCGCTGCTGATGCTGATGGTGTGCTGTATCTGGGCGGGCTTCTGCACCTGGATCTCGTCTCTGGTGAAAGTGGAGAACTCCTATGCCTGGGGTCTGGCGGGCTATACCGCGCTGATTATTATCATCACCATCCAGTCCGAGCCGCTGCTGGCTCCGCAGTTTGCGGTGGAGCGATGCAGTGAGATTGTCATTGGTATCGTGAGTGCAATTGTCGCGGACCTGCTGTTCTCCCCGCGCTCCATCAAGCAGGAAGTCGACCGAGAGCTTGATGCGCTGATTGTCGCCCAGTACCAGCTGATGCAGCTCTGCATTAAGCACGGCGACAGCGAAGAGGTGGATAAAGCCTGGAGCGGGCTGGTTCGCCGCACGCAGGCGCTGGAAGGGATGCGCAGCAATCTCAATATGGAGTCGTCACGCTGGGCTCGCGCTAACCGTCGTCTGAAAGCCCTTAATACGGTCTCGTTAACGCTGATTACCCAGGCATGTGAAACCTACCTGATTCAGAACACGCGCCCGGAAGTGGTCACCGATACGTTCCGCGAACTGTTCGCTGAGCCAGTGGAAACGGTGCAGGACGTGCACAAGCAGCTTAAGCGTATGCGCAGGGTTATTGCCTGGACAGGGGAACGTGACACGCCGGTAACGATCTACACCTGGGTCGGCGCCGCGACGCGCTACCTGCTGCTGAAACGCGGCGTGATCGGGAATACCAAAATCAGCGCGGCGGAAGAAGAGGTACTGCAGGGCGAAGTGGTGATCAAGCCGGAATCCGCCGAGCGCCATCACGCGATGGTCAACTTCTGGCGTACGACGCTTGCCTGTATGCTCGGCACGCTGTTCTGGCTGTGGACGGGCTGGACGTCCGGCAGCGGCGCGATGGTGATGATTGCCGTCGTGACCGCACTGGCGATGCGTCTGCCTAACCCGCGTATGGTCGCCATCGATTTCCTGTACGGCACCCTTGCCGCCCTGCCGATCGGCGCGCTCTATTTTCTGGTCATCATCCCGTCGACGCAGCAGAGCATGCTGCTGCTCTGTATTAGCCTGGCAGTGATGGCGTTC
This sequence comes from Enterobacter sp. GER_MD16_1505_Eko_090, assembly GCF_003331015.1. Classification (NCBI taxonomy): domain Bacteria; kingdom Pseudomonadati; phylum Pseudomonadota; class Gammaproteobacteria; order Enterobacterales; family Enterobacteriaceae; genus Enterobacter; species Enterobacter sp. GER_MD16_1505_Eko_090. The sequence continues at coordinate 40,615 of NZ_PUQF01000013.1, forward strand.
TTTATCGGCATTGAGGTGCAAAAGCGGCGTCTGGGATCGCTGGGGGCGCTGGCGAGTACGATTAACATCATCGTCCTGGATAACCCGATGACCTTCCATTTCAGCCAGTTTCTCGACAGCGCGTTAGGTCAGCTGGTGGGCTGTTTCCTGGCGATGATGGTGATTCTGCTGGTCCGCGATAATTCGCAGGCAAGAACGGGCCGCGTGCTGTTGAACCAGTTTGTGTCGGCCGCCGTGTCGTCGATGACAACCAACACCGCGCGTCGTAAAGAGAACCACCTGCCCGCGCTCTACCAGCAGCTGTTTTTACTGCTGAACAAGTTCCCGGGCGACATTGCGAAGTTCCGCCTGGCGCTGACCATGATCATTGCACACCAGCGTCTGCGCAATGCGCCGGTGCCCATCAACGACGATCTGTCGGCCTGGCACCGCCAGCTGCGTCGTACCGCGGACCACGTGCTTTCCGCCAGCAGTGATGACAAACGACGTCGCTACTTTACGCAGCTGCTTGCAGAGCTTGATATCTACCAGGAGAAGCTTAAAACCTGGGAAGCGCCGCCTCAGGTGACCGAGCCGGTAGGACGGCTGGTGTTGATGCTGCATCGCTACCAGAATGCCCTCACGGATAGCTGACTGAAGTAAAAAAACCGACGCCAAAAGCGTCGGTTTTTTTGTGGCTATACTTATTCCAGCACGTTCTTACATTTCAGGAAGGGAGGACACATGACGACCCAGGCGCTTCAGGATCACATCCTTTTTCAGACCGGTTATCTGGTCAACGGGATCTGGAAAACGCTGGACACGACCTTCGATGTGCTTAACCCCGCTACCGGGGAAGTCATCGCGAAAGTCGCGAAAGCGGGTAAAGCACAAACCGAAGAGGCTATCGCAGCGGCCACCAAAGCCTTCCCGGCCTGGCGTGCCAAAACCGCGAAAGAGCGCTCGGCGATTCTTTATCGCTGGTACGAACTGATTATTGAGAATAAAAGCTGGCTCGGGCAGTTAATGACCACCGAGCAGGGCAAGCCGCTGAAAGAAGCGGAAGGTGAGGTGGAGTACGCTGCCAGCTTTATCCAGTGGTTTGCCGAAGAGGCCAAGCGCGCCAACGGGGAAATTATTCCGCCGATCAAACCCGGCTCGCGCATTCTGGCGACCCGCGAACCCATAGGCGTGGTGGCGGCGATAACGCCGTGGAACTTCCCAATGGCCATGCTCACCCGCAAATTAGGCCCGGCGCTGGCTGCGGGGTGCACCGGAGTGATCAAACCGGCCAATAACACGCCGCTCAGTGCCTTTGCGCTGCTCACCCTGGCAAAACAGGCCGGCGTACCCGACGGCGTGCTCAACGCCGTGGCCGGGAATACCCATGAAATCAGCGATGCGATTATGGCAAGCCGAGACGTGCGTAAAATCTCCTTTACCGGCTCGACCTCCGTCGGCAAAACGCTGGTGCGTAATGCTGCCGAAACCATGAAAAAAGTCTCGATGGAGCTGGGGGGAAATGCCCCGTATATCGTTTTTGAGGATGCAGATATCGACGCGGCGGTGAAGGGGGCGATTGCCAACAAGTTCCGCAATGCCGGGCAGGTCTGCGTCAGCGTGAACCGTTTTTATATTCAGGAAACCGTCTACGACAAGTTTGTGAATAAACTTGCCGATGCCGTGAAGGCGCTCAAGGTGGGGAATGGCCTTGACGAGGGCGTTGTTGTCGGGCCGCTGATCGAATCTGCTGCGGTCGACAAGGTGCGTGAGCATGTCGACGATGCCGTCTCACGGGGGGCAACCGTACTGGCAGGGGGTAAGCCCCATCCGCTTGGCGGGAATTTCTGGATGCCAACCGTGCTGGGCGACTGCCATGAAGGCATGAAGCTGGCAGAGGAAGAGACGTTTGGCCCGGTTGCGGCGTGTTTCCGTTTCACCTCGGAAGATGAAGTTATCCAGCGTGCCAACAATACGCCCTACGGGCTGGCGGCTTACTTCTATACCCAGAATCTCTCACGTGTTTTCCGCGTTTCGCAGGCGATCGAGAGTGGGATGATCGGCATTAACGAGTGTGCCGTCTCCACGGAACTGGGGCCCTTTGGTGGCGTGAAGGAGTCAGGCCTTGGTCGTGAGGGCTCCGTGCTGGGCCTGGAAGAGTATCTGGAAGTGAAAACCCTTCACATTGGGGGATTATAATAGACAGGGCGGCATCTGCCGCTCGCCTGGACTGGGTGGCTGGCAATGAAAACCTATACCTTTGATTTTGACGAGATCGACAGTCAGGAAGACTTCTACCGTGAATTTATCCGGGTGTTTGATCTTGAACGGGAAAGCGTGACGAATCTGGATACGCTGTGGGACGTGGTGACCGGTAGCCTGCTGCCGCTACCGCTGGAAATTGAGTTCATCCATTTGCCCGATAAGCTGCGCAGACGTTTTGGCGCACTGATATTACTGTTCGATGAAGCGGAAGAAGAGCTGGAAGGGCAGCTGCGTTTTAACGCGCGGCACTGAATGAAAAAAGCCCCTGACCATCAGGCCAGGGGCAAGTCGTATGATGAGATACGACGAGGGTTTATTTATACAGTTCTGCAGTTGCATGCCAGTGGTCACCCTGATTCAGTTCGGTGACGCGGTAGCTGCTGGCACCTGCTTTTTCAGCTTTGGCAGCCAGTTCATGACGGATATCCATCGGAGAGCCGGTAACAGACGTCACGGAGATGCTGCCCATAGGCTGCAGATTTTGTGCCTGGTCGGCATTCACCTGCTGTACGGCTGCGCTTGCGCCGAAAGAGAGAACAGATGCCAGACCGAGGGTTGCGATGATCAATTTGGTTTTCATAGTCTTTACTCCTGAATAGGGTTTTTGCTCAACGGCGAGAAGGGTTGAACCGCTATTTTTATGCCTGGTGCCGTTGAGTGGAGATTTACGTGTTCAGTTATTACTAAAACTTATTTGTACAGCTCAGCGGTGGCGTGCCAGTGTGCGCCAGAGCGCGCTTCGATGATGCGATAGGATGACGCACCCTTTTCTTCCGCTTTTTTGTTCAGCATCTCATGCATGTCCATTGGCGATGTGCCGACCGCGCCGACAGAAACCGTACCGATGGCCTGGCGGGATTGCGCCTGGTCAGCATTGATAGCGTCAGCCGCGAAGGCACCGAATGACAGGACAGACAGGACGCTCAGCGCCGCTACAGTTGATTTGATTTTCATGATTTTTACCTCGTCGAATTTTTTAGTGGGGTCTTGTTTCGTGACCCTCATCACAAAATCAAGTATACACTAATAACGGAAAAAATTAATACCAGACTAATGGTTTCTATTGTTATTACGTGTTAACCAGTCTTTTTTTTATAACCAAATTGCATAATATTGGGTGTTTTTTGCACATTATAGTTGGTTATGTCTAATGAAATCATATGGATATCAGCTTTTGATTTTTTGTGCGATTTTTTGATTTAGCATTCACCAGGTGAATGTTAATGGGTGGTAAAAAGCACTATTTGTCAAAGGCAGAGGCAGTGAAAAAGAGGGGGAAACGGTGTGGAGGCAGAACGATCCCCGCAGCGGCGCTACGGGGAAAGGGGATTAGAGTTCCTGTTCGAACAGAACCAGAATCGCTTCGTGGAGATCTTTAACGGAGAAACCGCTGGCTGGCGTGGTAAAGATGGTGTCATCACCGGCGATAGTCCCGAGGATACCTTCCGTTTTACCCAATGAGTCCAGCATGCGGGCAATCAGCTGTGCGGCACCTGGGCTTGTGTGGATCACCACAACGGCATCGTTGTAGTCGATATCCAGAACCAGATTCTTGAGCGGGCTGGAGGTGGTCGGCACGCCAAGTTCAGCCGGCAGGCAATAGACCATCTCCATCTTGGCGTTACGGGTACGTACCGCGCCAAATTTCGTTAACATGCGGGAGACCTTCGACTGATTGATGTTGTCGAAGCCCTGTTCCTGCAGCGCCTGAACAATTTCTCCCTGAGAACTGAATTTCTCTTCTTTAAGTAGCGCTTTAAACGCCTTTACTAATTCTTCTTGCTTAGACGAGCTTCGCATAAGTCACCCGGAATATGACGATAGAAACAACATTATTATGCATGTGGATGAATTTTTATGCAAATTATCTACTCAGCGCCAGGCTGAAATAATGTTATGAAAGGGAGTGATTTTATCAGAATTCGTTATCAGAAAACATGCCTGGGTCACGCCGCGCAAATAAGCTTAAAAGTAAATTAAATGTTATCAAAATGATGTTGTTTTGGTGGCGGGGCAGGGTGTATTGTAACCACCTCTTAATTCGTTGCCGTCTGTCGTCAGATAGCCTTCTGAAGAGAGATAAAGTCGCGCGACCTCAAATTCTTTAGCTACGAAAATTGTAATTAAACACTTGCTGAATTATGGTCGCCGCAACGGATTTACAGATACTTAAGTTAACCATAATAAGGAGTTTAGGATGAAAGTCGCAGTCCTCGGCGCTGCTGGTGGTATCGGCCAGGCGCTTGCCCTACTACTGAAAACCCAACTGCCTTCAGGCTCAGAACTCTCCCTGTACGATATTGCTCCGGTAACCCCAGGTGTGGCGGTTGACCTGAGCCACATCCCAACTGCTGTAAAAATCAAAGGCTTCTCCGGTGAAGATGCGCGTCCTGCTCTGCAGGGTGCCGACGTGGTGCTGATTTCTGCAGGCGTGGCGCGTAAGCCAGGCATGGATCGTTCAGACCTGTTCAACGTCAACGCGGGCATCGTGAAAAACCTGGTGCAGCAGATTGCTGAAGTGTGCCCGAAAGCGTGCATCGGTATCATCACTAACCCGGTGAACACCACCGTTGCTATCGCGGCAGAAGTGCTGAAGAAAGCAGGTGTTTACGACAAAAACAAACTGTTCGGCGTAACCACGCTGGATATTATTCGCTCCAACACCTTTGTTGCTGAGCTGAAGGGCAAACAGCCAACAGAAGTGGAAGTGCCGGTCATCGGCGGTCACTCTGGCGTTACCATCCTGCCTCTGCTGTCGCAGATCCCAGGCGTGAGCTTCACCGAGCAGGAAGTGGCTGACCTGACTAAACGCATCCAGAACGCGGGCACCGAAGTGGTGGAAGCGAAGGCGGGTGGCGGTTCTGCAACCCTGTCTATGGGCCAGGCGGCTGCACGTTTCGGTCTGTCGCTGGTTCGCGCTCTGCAGGGCGAGAAAGGCGTTGTTGAATGCGCTTACGTTGAAGGCGATGGCGAACACGCTCGCTTCTTCTCTCAGCCGCTGCTGCTGGGCAAAAATGGTATCGAAGAGCGTAAATCCATTGGTACGCTGAGCGCGTTTGAACAACACGCGATGGAAGGCATGCTGGATACGCTGAAGAAAGATATCACCCTGGGTGAAGAGTTCGTTAACAAGTAATACGAACCGTCTCCCGGCAAAAAAACGGAGCTTATCGCTCCGTTTTTTTATGCCTGTCAGTTCGTTGCCGGGTATTCCTGAATGGTGACCTGCAGCGTCAGTTTCTTATCGTTGCGCATGACTTCAACAGGGATGATAGAGCCCGGGCGAATTTCTGCCACCTGATCCATCGTCTCCAGCGCAGAAACCGCCGGTGTGCCGTTGACCGACACAATGACGTCATTGACCTGAATCCCCGCGTTGGCCGCCGGACCCCCTGGCGCCACCTCGTTCACCACGATGCCCTGGATCTGATCGATCCCGCCCCCCTGGGTATGCATCGGCGCAATTTCACGGCCACCGATACCGATATAGCCGCGGATCACGCGTCCGTCGCGGATCAGCTTATCCATAATTTTGGTCGCCAGCTGGAACGGAATGGCAAAGCCGATGCCTTCCGGCGTCTCGCCGTCGTTACTCTTATCGAACGAGAGGGTGTTGATGCCCATCAGTTCGCCCAGCGAGTTGACCAGCGCACCGCCGGAGTTACCGTGGTTGATGGAGGCATCGGTTTGCAGGAAGTTCTGCCGCCCGGATGGGTTGAGGCCAATACGCCCGGTCGCGCTGATAATCCCCTGGGTGATGGTCTGGCCCAGGTTGTAAGGGTTACCAATCGCCAGGACGACGTCACCAATATGCGGGGTACGTTTACGGTTGATCGGGATGACCGGCAAACCGCCCGTGGCGTTAATCTTCAGGACGGCAAGGTCAGTCAGGCTGTCAGAGCCAACGAGTAATGCCTCAAACACGCGGCCATCCTGTAGGGCGACGATGATCTGGTCGGCATCGTTTATCACATGCTTGTTGGTAATAATGTAGCCGCGCTCGTCCATGATTACCCCGGAGCCGAGAGTGCGGATCTCCAGCTGGTTATGGGCTGAGGTATTCAGGCCACGGTTATAGACGTTAACTACGGCAGGTGCGGCACGGCGAACGGCCTGGTTATAGGTGGCCGGCGTTTCATCCGTGCTATCGAACTGAGGGGCCGACAGTTTATTGAACTGACGTAAAGACGGCAGCGCCAGCAGCAGCAGGCCAGCGACAATCAAACCGATGACAATAGAACGTAAGAGCTTTAAAAGCATGATGCGCGTGTCGTTAAAAAAGGAACGATTTGCAGCATAACATGAGTTATCCGGACATCACACGCAGCGGTGATGTCCGGGTCGCAAATGCTTAGCGCAACAGAATATAGATAGACTCATTGCCGCGCATGACCTGCAGGGCAATAACCGCCGGTTTACTCTCCATCACCTTGCGCAGTTCGGCAATGGACTGCACGCGATTGCGGTTTACCCCAATGATCACATCTTCCTGATGCAATCCGGCCTGTGCGGCAGGGCTGCTCTTCTCAACGGTGTCGATGCGAATGCCTTTCGTACCGTCTTTCAGCTGTCCATCGCTCAGCGTCGCACCCTGCAGCGCCGGGGCGATCAGCTCCGCACTGGCAGAGGAGGAGGTGCTCTTATCCAGCGTCACTTCAACGTCCAGCGGCTTACCGTCACGGATCAGACCCAGCTTCACTTTGGCGCCGGGTTCGGTGGTCGCTATCCGCGAGCGCAGCTCGGCAAAGCTGCTCAGCGGCTTGTCGTTGAGGCTGACGATCACATCGCCCGATTTGATACCTGCTTTTGCCGAGCCGGAGTTAGGCAGCACTTCACTGACAAACGCCCCGCGCTGTACGTTGATGTTGAACGCTTTGGCGATATCGGCGCTCATCTCCATACCTTTAATACCCAGCAGCCCGCGTTTGATTTCGCCGAACTGAATGAGCTGCTGCGCCAGGGTTTTGGCCATATTGCTGGGAATCGCAAAACCGATCCCGATGCTGCCGCCACCCGGGGCCAGAATGGCTGTGTTGATCCCAATCAGCTCACCGTTAAGGTTAAGCAATGCCCCGCCGGAGTTCCCGCGGTTGATTGAGGCATCGGTCTGGATAAAGTTTTCCAGCCCTTCCAGATTGAGGCCGCTGCGTCCCAGCGCGGAGACGATCCCGGAAGTGGCGGTTTGCCCTAAGCCAAAGGGGTTACCCACGGCGACGGCAAAATCACCGACGCGCAGTTTGTCGGAGTCCGCGATGGCAATCTGGGTCAGGTTACTCGGGTTTTGTACCTGCAACAGCGCAATGTCGCTCTGGTCATCACCGCCAATCAGTTTGGCATCAAATTCGCGGCCATCGTTTAGCTGGACGCTGATTTTATCGGCCTGGCTGATGACATGATTGTTAGTCAGAATGTAGCCTTTTGCCGCATCAATAATGACGCCGGAACCCAGGCCTTCAAAAGGCTGGGCCTGCTGGTCGGGAGACTCATCGCCAAAATATTTTTTCAGTTCTTCAGGGACGCGTTGGCTTTGTACCGCAGTGCCCTCAACCTGAACGCTGACCACCGCAGGCAACACTTTTTCCAGCATGGGTGCGAGGCTTGGAATGGCCGCCTGGCCAGGCACCTGGGAGGGAAGGGCGGCAAATACAGGGACGGACGCCGAGAGAGATAACCCGACACTTAACGCGATAGCGCTCAACAGCTGGTTTTTTTTCTTCATCGATGTTGACTCTCGTAACCTGGAATAAAGGAAAAACGGCCCCAAAAACACGTTGATGTTATTGAATTTTAAACCGCTGAACAATGAGGTGTTTAACTAAATGATAGCTGGGGTCAGGAAGAAAGGACGGGCGCAATCGCTGCGCCCGTAAAATAAATTCAGGTTGTGCGATTAATCGCGTTTTACACCGCCGCGCAGCAGGCCGGACGCGCCGTCTGAATAGTCGCGAGGCATCTGAACAGGCGCCTGGTCGTTACCGGCTTCAGAGTCTGCCAGACGGTTGCGGAACGGATTGGTTTCCGCCGTCATTTCCGGCAGCAGGCTGCTGGAGCTTTTTGCCATATGCTGATACAGCTGACGATAGTCGGTCGCCATGTTGTCCAGCAGCTCGGCGCTACGGGCAAAATGGCTGACCAGCTCTTCACGATACTCTTCCAGCTCGGCTTTGTTCTTTTCCAGTTCGTACTGCAGTGACTGCTGCTGACGCAATTTGCGATTACCGAAACGCATGGCCACAGCACCGATGACGATGCCGACGACTAAACCGATTAGCGCATATTCCCAGGTCATGAACTTCTCCCGTTGTCTTGTTGTTCCGTAGGGTGTTGGCTCGGCTCCTGCCTGTGCCTGATAATGCCACTATAACCGCTATTTCCGTAGAAGTGGAATCCTGACGTATCATCGCGTAGTGTAGAACGGCCTTTTTTTCATCAGTCACGTCTGCTGGTGAGCGTTAATTGAAGGAATAACAATAAGATTATGCAAAACCTGTCCCCTGCATCGCGATATCAACTGGCCCTAAACGAGGGCACTCATCAGCCGGATGACGTACAGCGTGAGGCGGTAAGTCGTCTGGAGATGATTTATCAGGAACTCACGGCCAAACCCGCTGAAACCGAACAGAATGGCGGGCTAAAGGCGGCATTTGGACGGTTGCTCGGAAAAAAAACGCCACAGGCCCACGCGCCGGTGCGCGGTCTTTATATGTGGGGCGGGGTCGGTCGCGGAAAAACCTGGCTGATGGACATGTTCTACCAGAGCCTGCCGGGGGCGCGTAAACAGCGTCTGCACTTCCACCGCTTTATGCTGCGTGTGCATGAAGAGCTGACTGCGCTGCAGGGTAAAAGCGATCCGCTGGAGATTGTGGCCGACAGGTTCAAGGCGGAAACGGACGTGCTCTGCTTCGATGAATTTTTTGTGTCTGACATCACCGATGCCATGCTGTTAGGCGGCCTGATGAAAGCGCTTTTTGCCCGCGGGATCACGCTGGTGGCCACGTCGAATATTCCGCCGGATGAGCTTTACCGCAACGGCCTGCAGCGGGCACGCTTCCTGCCTGCCATCGACGCCATTAAGCAGCATTGTGACATTATGAACGTTGATGCCGGTGTCGATTATCGCCTGCGCACCTTAACCCAGGCGCACCTGTGGCTCTCGCCGTTAAATGCAGAGACCACCCGCGAGATGGATAAACTCTGGCTGGCGCTGGCGGGGGCAAAACGCGAGCACGCCCCGGAACTCGAGATTAACCATCGCCCGCTGCCAACGCTCGGCGTTGAAAACCAAACGCTGGCGGTCTCCTTTACGACGCTGTGCGTTGATGCCCGCAGCCAGCACGACTACATTGCGCTTTCACGTCTGTTCCACACCGTGATGGTGCTGGATGTGCCGGTGATGACGCGGCTGATGGAGAGCGAGGCGCGGCGCTTCATCGCGATGGTGGACGAGTTTTACGAGCGCCACGTTAAGCTGGTGATTAGCGCCGAGGTTCCTTTATATGAGATCTACCAGGGGGAGCGGCTAAAGTTTGAGTTCCAGCGCTGCCTGTCTCGCCTGCAGGAGATGCAGAGCGAGGAATACCTGAAGCTGGAGCATATGCCATAAATGCCACCCTCTCCCTGTGAAGGGGGACTTATAGGCCGGGTGAGGCGCAGCCGCCACCCGGCATTTTCCACCGCCTCGAAAAACCCAATTTGAATCACATTTAAGGGTCGATCTTTGACCTCAACTTCTCTATAATCTTGCGACCCCACGTTACGAGAAGGTTTTTTTCCCGAAACTTTCTATGTGTCGGCATGTGCTATTCGAAGGGGTAGGTTTGCCGGACTTTGTCGTGTGAACCTCAACTGACTAAACGTTTGGGTGTTCACCAACGTGTAACTTATTATTTGGGTAAGCTTTTAATGAAAACTTTTACAGCTAAACCAGAAACCGTACAGCGCGACTGGTATGTTGTTGACGCGACCGGTAAAACTCTGGGCCGTCTGGCTACTGAACTGGCTCGTCGCCTGCGCGGTAAGCACAAAGCGGAATACACTCCGCACGTTGATACCGGTGATTACATCATCGTTCTGAACGCTGACAAAGTTGCTGTTACCGGCAACAAGCGTACTGACAAAATGTACTACCACCACACCGGCCACATCGGTGGTATCAAAGAAGCGACCTTTGAAGAGATGATTGCTCGCCGTCCTGAGCGTGTGATTGAAATCGCGGTTAAAGGCATGCTGCCAAAAGGCCCGCTGGGTCGTGCTATGTTCCGTAAACTGAAAGTTTACGCAGGCAACGAGCACAACCACGCGGCACAGCAACCGCAAGTTCTTGACATCTAATCGGGATTATAGGCAATGGCTGAAAATCAATACTACGGCACTGGTCGCCGCAAAAGTTCCGCAGCTCGCGTTTTCATCAAACCGGGCAGTGGTAAAATCGTAATCAACCAGCGTTCTCTGGAACAGTACTTCGGTCGCGAAACTGCCCGCATGGTAGTTCGCCAGCCGCTGGAACTGGTTGATATGGTAGAAAAACTGGATCTGTACATCACCGTTAAAGGTGGTGGTATCTCCGGTCAGGCAGGTGCGATCCGTCACGGTATCACCCGCGCTCTGATGGAGTACGACGAATCCCTGCGTTCTGAACTGCGTAAAGCTGGCTTCGTTACTCGTGACGCGCGTCAGGTTGAACGTAAGAAAGTGGGTCTGCGTAAAGCACGTCGTCGTCCACAGTTCTCCAAACGTTAATCCATTCTGCTTACGCAGAACGATTGGCGAAAAACCCGCTTCGGCGGGTTTTTTTATGGATAATGCGCAGGTTATCCACAATATCCATGCATATATCTTCTCTTTTTCCACATTTCCAGAATCCCCTCACCACAAAGCCATCAAAATCTGGTAAACTATCATCCAATTTTCTGCCCAAATATCGGTGAATACTCGATTTTTGTTCGATTCTTGAACAATGTGTCTTCTCTGGGGTGGGCGATACAACATCTGGCTGGCCCCTGTTGGGCTGGTAGCAGTAAAAATTCTGAATATACCTGGAGGTTTTCATGGCTGTCGCTGCCAACAAACGTTCGGTAATGACGCTGTTTTCTGGTCCTACTGACATTTATAGCCATCAGGTTCGTATCGTGCTGGCCGAGAAGGGTGTCAGTTTTGAGATCGAGCATGTGGAAAAGGATAACCCGCCTCAGGATCTGATCGATCTCAACCCGAGCCAAAGCGTACCGACGCTGGTGGATCGCGAGCTGACCCTGTGGGAATCCCGTATCATTATGGAATACCTGGATGAGCGTTTCCCGCATCCGCCGCTGATGCCTGTTTACCCTGTTGCGCGTGGTGAAAGCCGCCTGTACATGCAGCGTATCGAAAAAGACTGGTATTCGCTGATGAACGTGATTACCAGCGGATCCGCTGCCGAAGCTGACGCTGCGCGTAAGCAACTGCGTGAAGAGCTGCTGGCAATCGCCCCGGTGTTTGGTCAGAAACCGTTCTTCCTGAGCGATGAATTCAGCCTGGTGGATTGCTACCTGGCACCGCTGCTGTGGCGTCTGCCAATCCTGGGCGTAGAGTTCAGCGGTCCTGGCGCGAAAGAGCTGAAGGGCTACATGACTCGCGTCTTTGAGCGCGACTCTTTCCTGGCATCTTTAACTGAACCGGAACGTGAAATGCGTCTCGGCCGAGGCTAATGACTGTGGAAATGTCACAACTTACCCCACGCCGTCCGTATCTGCTGCGCGCCTTCTATGAATGGCTGCTGGATAACCAGCTCACGCCGCACCTGGTTGTGGATGTGACGTTGCCGGGCGTGCTGGTTCCAATGGAATACGCACGTGACGGACAGATTGTACTGAACATCGCCCCGCGCGCGGTGGGTAACCTGGAGCTGGCAAACGATGAAGTGCGCTTCAACGCGCGTTTCGGCGGCGTACCGCGCCAGGTTTCCGTACCGCTGGCTGCTGTGCTGGCTATCTACGCGCGTGAAAACGGAGCGGGTACCATGTTCGAGCCGGAAGCGGCATATGATGAAGACGTTGCCAGCCTGAATGATGACAATGCATCTGATGAGCGTGAAAGCGACACGGTGATGTCAATTATCGATGGCGACAAACCCGATCATCAAGATGACAATGACCCTGATGACGATCCGCCTCCGCGCGGTGGTCGCCCAGCGCTACGCGTTGTGAAATAAATCCGCTTGCGCCGTTTGTAAAAAGCCAGTGATATCACTGGCTTTTTTTATTTCTGTATCAATCTACCGTTGTAATATTTTTAAATAAGCATTGTTTATATCTCTTGTTTCTTCATTGCTTGATTAATAATTAAATAGATTTATAAACCCCATGAATAAATGAGGTGTGAACTAATATCAAAACGATGAGAAAAGTAAAGAGGAATTCTGAGTATTATTATTTTTTTGATGTCGATCTCTTTTTTGATTGGGTAATTTCTTAATAAAATAAGGAAAAAATCATTTTGTGGTTATCCTTAATAGAATAGTTAATTTTGCTAAATTGCATGTATTTATAAAAACAATACTATGTGCACATGCTGACAAGCATGACGACAATCAGTAACTGGTAAAGGTATTTATCATTACTGGGTTAAATATTGCAATTACTCATATGTTAAGGATTAACAAGTGAAAAAAGTTTTACTCGCTACTGCGCTTTCTCTGTGTGTGACTTCAGCATTTGCTGCAGACCCTTCAGCTGTACTGAAGGTTAAAGGTACGCTGACGAATGCAGCATGTACGCCAGTATTAAGCAACGGCGGTACTGTTGACTACGGTACAATTAATTTGGGCAGTCTGAACGCTTCTGCTGTCAACCAGTTGGGACAGAAGAATATCGATCTGACCATTAACTGCACCGCAGCAACAAAAGTGTCCTGGAATATGGTTGACGATCGCGCTGATACTAACGCGGGTCTGACCGTAGAAAACGGTATGTTTGGTGGTGGTATTATTAAAGGCGCTAGCCAAACTTACGGTGTGGGCAAAACCGCGGGTGGCGTTAACATTGGCTCTTACGCTCTGCTAGTTAAAGTAGACAGCGTAACGGCTGATGGTGCTGCGGTAGATCCAATCTATCAGCAGAACGCGACGGGTACCTGGACCAAATCCACCAACGGTTCTTCTCAGGGCAGCCATATTCGTGACTTCACCGTTGCGTCTGCAGGTTCTCTGGATCCGCTGGCCTTCCAGACCGCGACCTTCCCGCTGGCAACTTCACTGGCTCTTCAGGACACCACAACTCTGGCGATTACGGACGATACTCAGCTTGACGGTCAGTTGACCATCAGCCTGCGTTATCTGTAAGACTTTATTGAGTAAAAGTAATTTTAAAATAATCCAGAGAGTGAATGTTCTGCATTTACTCTCTTTTTAACAGCACGATAAACATGGAATGTTCTGTTGGGCTATCAAGGAGATAATATTATGCAATGCATAAGGTCGAATATATTTAAAACACTTTTTACTGTCGCTTTATTTTCCGCCAATTTTGCGGTGCATGCAGAAGGTATGGTGCCAGAAACCAGCCTGCTAATTATTGATGAAGCCACACACAGCGGTACCATTAACGTAAAAAATACGGATTCACACCCATCCTTATTATATACGAACGTTGTAGACCTGCCGGACGACCAGGGGCTTAAGTTGATCGTCACGCAGCCTGTGGTTCGCCTTGAGCCGGGCCAAACGCAGCAGCTTCGTTTTATTTTGCAAAGCAAGCAGCCGCTGGATGTTGAGCATTTAAAACGCGTCACATTTGACGGTATTCCACCAAAAAATGACGATAAAAAAATTAAAATTGGCATTAATATTCGCCAGGATATTCCAGTGCTAATACGCCCGGCTACGCTGGGGGTCGTGACGGATGCGTGGAAATACCTCAAATGGTCTACGGTCGGATCTTCTGTAAAAGTAACCAACCCAAGTAAGTACGTTGTTCGTCTGGCACAAAAAGTCGTATTACAACCTTCAGGCGCAAACGCCACGCTTTCCAAAACTTACCTTCTGCCAGGTGAGACGATGACGGCTGCGTTGAACAAAACGAGCAGCGGTGATAGCCACGTTAAGTTTTTCCCGGCCAGCCGTTATGGCATTGAAGTGCCGAGTTTTACCTCAGAATTAAATAAATAATATAGGGATCAAACGGTGAATAAAAAAAGCCGTATTGCACTTTGTGTCCGCGCAGTTCTCTGCGGCACCTTGCCTCTGATGATGTTTGACTCCGCCTCCGTACTCGCAAGGGAAGTGACGTTTGATACGGGGGTAATGAAAACGCTGGGGTTATCGAGCGACTTGAACCATTATTTCGCTGAAGCACCGCGTTTTCTGCCCGGAACCCATTCCGTGAACGTTAAAGTGAATGGTGAAGATCGCGGAATGGCCGCCGTCCGTTTCAATAAGGACGGCGTGCTGTGTTTTGATAACGATCTGCTTGATTTCGCAGGCCTCATGCCAGTCCCCCTGAAGGCAGGCGAGGCGTGCCACAACATCCGCGACGACTACCCGAAAGCGGTAATCAACGCGTTGCCAAACCAGGAAGCCGTTGAGTTGTATCTGCCGCCTGAAGCGGTAAACAGCCTGTCGTCGGATATCCGAAACTTCCAGCACGGCGGTGCCGCCGGGATGCTCAACTATTCGCTGTTCAGCACCCGTAACGAATATGGCGGTAGCGACAAAACCCGCTATTCGCAGGCCAATCTGGAAGCGGGTTTTAACGCATTTGACTGGTCGCTTCGCAGTAATTACATCCTGACGGATGACAATGGCAAGAAAAATGCCGACAGCATTTACACCTACGCAGAGCATGTTTTTGTCCCGCAGAAGTTAACCATGCAGGTCGGTGAAATTAATGCCATGTCTAATGTGCTGAGCGGCATACCCATTACCGGTATCCAGCTTATGCCGACTAGTGGGCTGACAAAAGACGGCAGCGGCGTCAGCGTGTCAGGCATTGCCCGTTCCTCCCAGGCTCGCGTGGAGATTCGCCAGAACAATCAGCTGATCTTCAGTACGCTCGTGCCCGCGGGACCATTTACGCTGGATGACGTGCCGGTTGCGCGTAACAACGTCGATTTAGACGTTTCCGTCGTAGAGTCGGACGGCTCCACGAATCACTTTATTGTTCCTGCTGCCGCTGTGAAGCAGCGAAATCTTTCTCGCCCGCAGGGGCTTACCGTGTCTGCCGGCCAGGTACGCAGTATCGATAGCGACTACAGCGATCCGCTGGTGATGAACGTTTCCGACGGCTGGCGCATTTTCCCGTGGATGAACCTTCTGGCCTCCGGTACTGCCGCTCAAGATTACCAGGCAGCTGGCGGTCGTACCGATTTTCTTATCAGCGATCTTTGGTCTGTTTCCACGACGGTTGCGGCAAGCAAAGAGTCGTTTGGTGACAGCAACAGTGGACTTAAAACCGAGCTAGGAAGCGATCTTACGCTTTCCTCCCATGTATCGCTTTCCACCAGCGCGACGCACTACAGCGGCGGCTACCGTGAGATGGCAGAAGCGATGGACGATGACTATCAGGGGTACGATAACGCCTACTCCGGCAGCATACGTTTCTCATCCGGTCTGGCAGGCGTTTTCTCAGCAGGCTTCAACTATAACCAGAGCAGCGGGAACTCTGAGGATTCCCGCTATCTGCTTCTGTCGTGGGGTAAGACATTTAAATATGCCAGCGTTACCGCCAACTGGCAAAGCGCTGTGGGCAACGTCGATGACGACCAGGATGATGAAATGCTGTACATCAACGTCAGCATTCCGCTGAGTCCGGGGCAGTCTGTCAGCACTTACATGCGCAAGCAGGGCGACAATACCACTTACGGTGTGGCCAACAGCGGTTCGCTGGGCGAAAACACACACTACTATATCGCCGCCGATCGTGACCAGTCGTCCAGCGATAATAGCTTCAACGGTAACCTTAACACCAACCTGCATTATACCCAGCTGAGCGTGGGTGGTGGCAGCAACGGTGATCACCAGCGTAACTATAACGCCACCCTGGCGGGCGGCATCGCTATGCACAAAAATGGCGTGACGTTCTCGCCGTATGCGATTCGCGATACCTTTGCGATTGCCAGACTGAGCGAGAAGAAAAGCGGGGTAGAAATCGCTACGCCACAGGGTACGGTCTGGACCGATGCCTGGGGACAGGCGGTTGTACCTTCGCTAAACGAGTGGCGCAATTCGCGTATAGAAGTGGATGCCAACAAGCTGCCGCAGAATATGACGCTGGCAAACGGCACCCGATATATCGCCGCAGGTCACGCTTCAGTCAGCGAGCTTGATTTCAAGGTGCTGAACAGCCGACGTGTGATGCTGCGTATGAAGCAAACCGATGGTCAGCCGCTGAGAAAAGGGCTGGCAATCGTGGATGAGAAGGACAACTACATTGTGACGGTCGTTGATGATGGTCATGTCTTTATCAACGATGCGGATCAGTTACCGGCGCTGTACGCCATGGACGCCAACAACAATCGTTTGTGCAAACTCGATTTCGCTCTTCCTGAGAAACGCAATGAAGACGCCTTCTATGAAGAAGTAAACGGAGTATGCCGATGAATTATCAACAAACAGTAGGATTAACAGCGCTGGGGATACTTTTCTTCGTGGCGACTGCAAATGCGGAAGATTGCCAAATATCGCTTTCGCAGCCGGTGGTGGATTACCATGAAATGCGTCGAGATAATATCGATAAAACCCAGCAGAACTGGCACAAAATGGCGGACCGTACCCTCAACGTTAATGTTTACTGTCCGCAGCCGCAGCAAATGGCGGTGTTGTTACAGGGGACGGCAGGCGATAAAGGGCGCTTCACATTCGGCCAGTCTGGCGGGATGGCAGTTAAAATCGATGATATGACCATCGACGGTAAAAATTACACCGTCGGCAAAACGGTCGATCAGCTCGGTTTTACTCCGCAAAGCGGCACACCTTCGCCGTTTTATGTGCGTAATAATGAAGCGGTTATTGCGGTTGATAATAATCAGGTGCCTTCAGGCCAGCAGATGAATTTCCGGGTCACGCTATCACCTGTGCTGGATGACAATGCGTTTAGCCGCATCACCGATCAAACCGTACTGGAAAGTGACTTAACCTGGACTCTGCTGACGAGGTAGCATTTCGGGGAGTAAAAAATAGCTCTTCATTATTTCTATCGCCAATGAAATGCCTGTTTTTTTCTTGCAGCTGACTCAAGCATTGATAGGCTGGCAACCTTCATGCTGAAATATCTGAAATTTTTTTTGATTACGCTGTAGGTAACAAAGGGAATAAACCGGAAGGTTTATTCCCTTTTTTTTTACACTTCCAGGTAGTTCAGTATCCCGTCAGCCGCTTTGCGCCCTTCGGCAATCGCCGTCACCACCAGGTCGGAACCGCGAACGATATCGCCACCGGCGAAGATTTTCGGGTTGCTGGTCTGGAAGGCATTATCGCTGCCTTCTGGCGCAATAATACGGCCCTGCGAGTCCAGCTCAACGCTGTGCTTCGCCAGCCATTCCATGCTGTGAGGGCGGAAACCGAACGCCATCACCACGGCGTCAGCGGGGATCACGTGCTCGGAGCCTGCCACGATTTCCGCGCGACGACGGCCTTTCGCATCCGGTGCGCCCATCTCAGTGCGCGCCATCTTCACGCCGCTCACTTTACCGTTGGCATTCACTTCAATACCCAGAGGCTGGATGTTGAACTGGAATTCCACGCCCTCTTCACGCGCGTTTTTCACTTCGCGCTTAGAGCCCGGCATGTTCTCTTCGTCACGACGGTAGGCACAGATCACGTGCGCCGCATTCTGACGAATGGAGGTTCGCACGCAGTCCATCGCGGTATCACCGCCGCCCAGCACCACCACGCGTTTTCCTTCCATGCTGACGAACGGCTCATCAGCGGTTTCGCCGTAACCCATAATCTGCTTGGTGTTGGCAATCAGGAACGGCAGCGCGTCATAAACGCCCGGCGCGTCTTCGTTTTCCAGACCACCGCGCATGGACTGATAGGTACCCACGCCCAGGAACACGGCGTCGTAATCCTTCAGCAGATCGTCGAGCTGTACGTCGCGGCCCACTTCTGTGTTCAGTTTGAACTCAATGCCCATGCCGGTGAAGATTTCACGGCGACGGGTCATGACCTCTTTTTCCAGCTTAAAGGCCGGGATACCAAAGGTCAGCAGGCCACCAATCTCCGGATGGCGGTCAAAGACCACCGCCTTCACGCCGTTGCGGGTCAGCACGTCCGCACAGGCCAGGCCCGCCGGGCCCGCGCCGATGATCGCCACGCGCTTGTCGGTTTGCTTCACGCCGGTCATATCCGGACGCCAGCCCATCTCAAACGCTTTATCGTTGATATAGCGCTCGATGTTGCCGATGGTCACCGCGCCAAACTCGTCGTTCAGCGTACAGGAACCTTCGCACAGACGATCCTGAGGGCACACTCGGCCGCACACTTCCGGCAGGGTGTTGGTCTGGTGAGACAGCTCGGCGGCTTCAAAAATACGTCCTTCGTTGGCCAGCTTCAGCCAGTTAGGGATGTAGTTGTGTACCGGACATTTCCATTCGCAGTAAGGGTTACCGCAGGACAGGCAGCGGTCTGCCTGTGCTTTGGCCTGGCCTTCTGAAAACGGCTCGTAGATTTCAACAAATTCAATTTTGCGGATCTTCAGCGGTTTCTTTGGCGGATCAACACGCTGCAGGTCGATAAACTGGTATACGTTCTGGCTCATCTGAATTCCTTACTGCGCCTGCACGCGCAGCTCTGCTGCGCTACGACTACGGTGACCCAACAGGGCTTTAACATCGCTGGACTTCGGCTTAATCAGCGCGAATTTCGCAGAGAACGCCGGCCAGTTAGCCAGGATCTCTTCGCCGCGCGAAGAACCGGTATGCTGCACGTGTTCGGTAATCAAACCGCGCAGGTGTTCTTCGTGAATGGCCAGCGTGTCAACGTCCAGCACTTCTACCAGTTCAGGGTTCACGCGTTTACGGAACTCACCGTCTTCATCCAGGACGTAGGCAAAACCGCCCGTCATGCCTGCGCCGAAGTTCACGCCGGTTTTACCCAGAACGCAAACAATCCCGCCCGTCATGTATTCACAACCGTTATCGCCAATGCCTTCCACCACGGTGATAGCACCGGAGTTACGCACCGCAAAACGCTCGCCCGCACGACCCGCGGCAAACAGACGACCGCCGGTTGCGCCGTACAGACAGGTGTTACCGATAATGCTGGCTTCATGGCTGCGGAAGGCTGAGCCGACCGGAGGACGTACCGCCAGAAGACCGCCCGCCATGCCTTTGCCGACGTAGTCGTTGGCATCGCCGGTCAGGTACAGCTCAACGCCGCCTGCGTTCCACACGCCGAAGCTCTGACCCGCAGTACCGCTGAAGTGCGCGGTAATCGGATCGGCCGCCAGCCCCTGGTCACCGTGCGTCTGCGCGATGTAGCCGGAGAGGGAGGCACCCACGGAACGGTCGGTGTTGCGGATATCAAACCAGAACGTTTTGCTCTGCTTGTCGTCCACATACGGTTTCGCCTGCTGCAGCAGCTGCGCGTTCAGCACGCCGTTGTCGAACGGCGGGTTGTTCTCGGTGCAGTAGACCGCTTTGCCAGGATGCGGCTGCGCGGTTTCCAGCAGCTTGCTCAGCTCCAGCTTCTGCTGCTTGGCCGTGAAGCCTTCCAGCTCTTTCAGCAGGTCGGTACGGCCAATCAGGTCTACCAGGCGCTTCACGCCCAGCTGCGCCATCAGCTCGCGGGTTTCACGAGCGATGAAGTCAAAGTAGTTGGTCACTTTGAACGGCAGACCGTGATAGTGATTCTTACGCAGCTTCTCGTCCTGGGTCGCAACACCGGTTGCGCAGTTGTTCAGGTGGCAAATACGCAGGTATTTACAGCCGAGCGCAACCATTGGGCCGGTACCGAAGCCAAAGCTTTCCGCACCCAGAATCGCCGCCTTGATGATGTCGAGGCCGGTTTTCAGGCCACCGTCCACCTGCAGACGGATCTTGTGACGCAGACCGTTAGCGACCAGCGCCTGCTGGGTTTCCACCAGGCCAAGTTCCCACGGGCAGCCCGCATATTTCACGGAGGAGAGCGGGCTTGCGCCGGTACCGCCGTCATAACCGGCGATGGTGATAAGGTCCGCATAGGCCTTCGCCACGCCGGTGGCAATGGTGCCGACGCCCGGTTCGGAAACCAGCTTCACGGAGATCATCGCTTTCGGGTTGACCTGCTTCAGGTCGAAAATCAGCTGCGCCAGGTCCTCGATAGAGTAGATATCGTGGTGCGGCGGCGGGGAGATCAGCGTCACGCCCGGTACCGAGTAGCGCAGTTTGGCGATGTACGGGGTAACTTTATCACCCGGCAGCTGACCGCCTTCGCCCGGTTTCGCACCCTGAGCGACTTTAATCTGAATCACGTCGGCGTTGACCAGGTACGCTGGCGTCACGCCAAAGCGGCCGGATGCCACCTGCTTGATACGGGACACCTTGTTGGTGCCGTAACGGGCAGGATCTTCACCGCCTTCGCCGGAGTTAGAGTTGCCACCGATGCTGTTCATGGCTTCCGCCAGCGCCTCGTGGGCTTCCGGGCTCAGCGCGCCGATGGACATCGCCGCGGTATCGAAGCGTTTGAACAGTTCGGATGCCGGTTCGACTTCGTCAATGCTGACCGCTTCATCACCCGGATTCAGGGCAATGAGGTCGCGCAGCGTCGCCGCCGGACGGTTGTTCACCAGTTCAGCGTACTGCTGATAATCACGGTATTCGCCGCTCTGAACCGCCTGCTGCAGCGTGCGCACCACGTCAGGGTTGTAGGCATGATACTCGCCGCCGTGAACGTATTTCAGCAGACCGCCCTGATCCAGCGGCTTACGTGCCAGCCAGGCGCGCTTGGACAGGTTCACCAGATCCTGCTGGAAGTCAGCAAAACCGGCGCCGCCGATGCGGCTGACCACGCCCTGGAAGCAAAGGTTGGCGACCTCATCGTGCAGGCCGACCGCTTCAAACAGCTTCGAGCAGCGGTAGGAGGCAATGGTCGAGATGCCCATTTTGGACATGATCTTGTACAGACCTTTGTTGATGCCGTTACGGTAGTTCAGCATCACCGCGCGGTAATCTTTGTCGATCGCGCGGGTATCCACCAGACGGGCCAGCGTTTCATAGGCCAGGTACGGGTAGATCGCCGTCGCGCCAAAGCCTAACAGCACGGCAAAGTGGTGCGGGTCGCGCGCGCTGGCGGTTTCAACAATGATGTTGGCGTCGCAGCGCAGGCTCTTATCCACCAGACGCGTCTGGATAGCGCCCACCGCCATTGGTGCAGGCACCGGCAGACGGTTTTTCGCGATGTTGCGGTCGGACAATACCAGCAGCACGGTACCGTTACGCACCATCTGTTCGGCTTTGTCGCACAGCGCATTCACCGTCTCTTCGAGGCTCGCGTCGTTCACGTCGAAGGTAATATCGAGCGTGTCGGCGCGATAGTGCTCCTCTTTCATGGTGGTGAGCTGTTTGAAATCGGAGTACAGCAGGATCGGCGATTTAAAGGTCAGACGGTGCGCCTGGCCTTCGGCCTCGCAGAAGACGTTCATCTCGCGACCGATGCTGGTGGCCAGCGACATCACGTGGGCTTCACGCAGCGGATCGATTGGCGGGTTGGTGACCTGCGCAAACTGCTGGCGGAAGTAGTCGTAAATGATGCGCGGCTGGCTGGAGAGCACGGCAAACGGGGTATCGTCACCCATAGAACCGACCGCTTCCTGGCCGTTCTCACCGAGCACGCGGATGACGGAGTCCAGCTCTTCCGCGCTGTAGTTAAACTGCTTCTGGTAGCTCGCGAGGGTGTCATCGTCCAGCTCGCGGCTGCCCACTTCTTCATCCGACAGATCTTCAAACGGCACCAGACGACGCACGTTTTTCTCCATCCACTCTTTGTACGGATGGCGGCTCTTCAGATCGTTATCGGTTTCGGCGGAGTGCAGGATGCGTCCACTGCGGGTGTCGATCACCATCAGCTCGCCCGGACCGACGCGGCCTTTCTCGACCACTTCGTCAGGCTGGTAATCCCAGATGCCGACTTCAGAGGCGCAGGTGATGAGCTTGTCTTTGGTGATGACGTAGCGCGCCGGACGCAGGCCGTTACGGTCCAGGTTACAGGCAGCGAAACGACCGTCGGACATGACGATGCCCGCCGGGCCGTCCCACGGCTCCATGTGCATGGAGTTAAAGTCGAAGAACGCGCGCAGCTCAGGGTCCATATCCGGGTTGTTCTGCCAGGCCGGCGGCACGAGCAGACGCATGGCGCGCACGATATCCATCCCGCCCGCCAGCAGCAGTTCCAGCATGTTATCCATCGAGCTGGAGTCCGAGCCGGTTTCGTTCACGAACGGCGCGGCATCGTGCAGGTCAGGGATCAATGGCGTCTGGAACTTGTAGGTACGGGCGCGGGCCCACTGGCGGTTACCGGTAATAGTGTTGATCTCACCGTTGTGTGCCAGGTAGCGGAACGGCTGCGCCAGCGGCCAGCGTGGAACGGTGTTGGTGGAGAAGCGCTGGTGGAACAGGCAAATGGCCGATTCCAGACGCAGGTCCGCCAGGTCCAGGTAGAAGCGCGGCAGGTCAGCCGGCATACACAGACCTTTATAGATGTTCACCAGGTTAGAGAGGCTACAGACGTAGAACTCTTTATCGTCCTGGAGACGTTTTTCAATGCGGCGGCGGGCGATAAACAGACGGCGTTCCATATCACGCGGACGCCAGCCCGCAGGCGCGTTGACGAAAATCTGTTCAATACGAGGCAGCGAGGAGAGGGCGATTTCACCGAGCACCCCTTCGTTGGTTGGCACATCGCGCCAGCCGACAATCGACAGGGTTTCACGCTGAAGTTCTTCTTCGACGATGCGGCGTGAGGCGGCAGCTTTTTCAGGATCCTGGTTCAGGAACAGCATGCCGACAGCGTAGTTTTTGGCTAAACGCCAGCCGCGCTCTTCCGCCACGATGCGGAAGAAACGATCCGGTTTTTGCAGCAGCAGGCCGCAACCGTCGCCAGTTTTACCATCGGCAAGAATGGCGCCACGGTGCTGCATACGGGCCAGTGCGTGAATAGCGGTACGCACCACCTTGTGGCTAGGTTCGCCTTCTATGTGGGCGATCAGGCCGAAACCACAGTTATCCTTCTCAAGGGATTTATCGTACAACATATCAGTGAACCTCCCCAGGCTCGTCGGGCTTCCCACTGAACTTTACCGTGGCGCACAGGCACAGAAAGAGCATGGCGACGGGGTTTGCGTTTCATACGCGGACCTCGCATTCGCCCTCTTTTTCATCCTTTCGCGCAGGTAAACAAGTTTGAGGACTTGCTTCAGAGGGAATCTCAATTACTGCATAAATATGATGAGCAGGCCGCTCATCCAGAAAGCTTCCAGCGGATTTCCAACTTATCGGGAATTGGTACACAGGTCAAATGGCAATCTTATTTATACAAAAATGTGCTAAAGAGAGTTTATCTACCTGTATTTTAAGGCTATTTAACTAATTTTACATTGATTGATTGCCCTGAAAGAGCGCAGCGGAGTGTGATCTGACTCACTATATGAAAGCGGTATTATCCATGTAGCGTGCTGAATAGCGGTTTTATAGCAGAACAATAATCTGGCATTGGTCGCAAACCCGCATAAACACACTGTTTTTCAGTGATGGCGCTATAAATGAAAAAAACAATCAGAACATAAGGAAAAGTAATCACATGCGGCGTGAATGAAATTGCAGTAATCCTGAGTATTTATTCATATAGATAAAGGCCGTCCAGGGCGATTGATCCAGGTCATCGCCGACAGAGGCTAAAAATGGCAGGCTTGTCCCCTTTCTCCGGGACGGTCTATCAGATTATGCAGTTACAGAAATTAGTCAATATGTTTGGTGGGGATCTTTTGCAGCGCTACGGGCAAAAGGTTCATAAGCTGACGCTGCACGGCGGGTTTAGCTGCCCGAATCGCGACGGCACCATCGGGCGCGGAGGCTGCACCTTCTGTAACGTTGCGTCGTTTGCCGATGAAGCACAGCAACATAACTCTATCGCTGAACAGCTTGCTCATCAGGCCAGCCTGGTGAACCGTGCGAAGCAGTATCTGGCCTATTTTCAGGCTTACACCAGCACGTGGGCGGAGGTGCAGGTATTGCGATCGATGTATCAGCAGGCCGTCAGCCAGGCCAACATCGTTGGGCTGTGCGTGGGAACCCGCCCGGACTGCGTACCGGACGCGGTGCTGGACCTGCTCAGCGAGTACAAAGAACAAGGCTACGAGATCTGGCTGGAGCTGGGCTTGCAAACCGCACATGACAAAACGCTGCACCGTATCAACCGTGGCCATGATTTCGCCTGCTACCAGCGCACCACGCGGCTGGCACGCGAGCGCGGGCTGAAGGTCTGTTCACATCTGATTGTCGGTCTGCCCGGCGAAGGTCAACAGCATGCCTTTGAAACGCTGGAAAAAGTCGTTGAAACCGGCGTGGACGGCATCAAGCTTCATCCGCTGCATATCGTGAAGGGCAGCATTATGGCGAAAGCCTGGGAGGCCGGGCGGTTAAGCGGTATCGAGCTTGAGGACTATACGGTGACGGCGGGGGGGATGATTCGCCACACGCCACCGGAGATTGTCTACCACCGCATCTCGGCCAGCGCCCGCCGTCCAACGCTTCTGGCACCGCTGTGGTGTGAGAACCGCTGGACGGGGATGGTGGAAATTGACCGCTACCTGCAGGAGAACGGCGTACAGGGTTCGGCGCTGGGCCGCCCGTGGGTTCCGCGTCTACCGGCGACGGCCGCCTAACAAACTCCCCAGCATGCCGCGCACGATCTGATTGGTGACCTGTCGCGCGGCGCTTTTCGCCATGGTCTGCACTACGCCGTCGCGTTTGCCGCCGCGCGGCCCGGTGCTGCCGAACAGGATGTCTTTGAGTCCACCAAGAATGCCGTCATCCACGGCGACAGACTGCCCTTTAGCGGCAGGCGCATCCTGCGATTCCGTTGTCGCCTGGACTCCTTTTTGCAGCATCTCGAAAGCAGATTCGCGATCCACCTCGTCTTCGTACTTCCCGTAAACCGGTGAGTGGTTAATCAGGCCGTTGCGTTCATCGTCGGTCACCGGCCCCATGCGCGAGCAAGGTGCAATGACCATGGCGCGTTCCACCACGGACGGGCTACCCTTCGCATCGAGGAACGAGATCAGCGCTTCACCGGTGCCTAACGCCTGAATCGCCGCTTCGGTATCAAAGGCGGGATTGGCGCGCATGGTTTGCGCGGCGGCTTTCACCGCTTTCTGATCTTTCGGCGTAAAGGCGCGCAGGGCATGCTGCACGCGGTTGCCGAGCTGCCCGAGCACGTTGTCGGGGATATCCGACGGGTTTTGCGAGACAAACCAGACGCCGACGCCTTTGGAGCGGATCAGGCGGATAACCTGCTCGATCTTGTCCAGCAGCACCTGCGGTGCATCGTTGAACAGCAGGTGCGCTTCATCAAAGAAGAACACCAGCTTCGGCTTCTCAAGGTCGCCCGCCTCTGGCAGCTGTTCGTAAAGTTCAGAGAGCATCCACAGCAGGCTGGCGGCGTAGAGTTTCGGCATCTGGTAGAGCTTTTCGGAGCTCAGGATGTTAATAATCCCTTTGCCGCTGCTGTCGGTGCGCATCCAGTCTTTGATATCCAGCATTGGCTCGCCGAAGAAGTGCTCGGCACCCTGTTGCTCCAGCGTCAGTAGGCCACGCTGAATTGCGCCCACCGAGGCGCTGCTGATGTTGCCGTACTGGTTCTGGAAGGATTTGGCGTTATCGCCGATGTACTGCGTAATGGCGCGCAGATCTTTGAAATCAAGCAGCAGCAACCCCTGGTCATCGGCAATACGGAAGATGATATTCAACACGCCGGACTGCACGTCGTTGAGGTTAAGCAAACGGGCCAGCAGCAAGGGACCGAGATCGGAGACGGTGGCGCGCACCGGGTGGCCTTTTTCACCGAAGATGTCCCATACCACCACCGGGTTACCGTGCGGCGTCCAGTCCGTGATGCCGATATTCTTCAGCCGTTCGAGCAGTTTTTCAGAGGCGGTCCCTTCCTGAGCCACACCGGTTAAATCGCCTTTTACGTCAGCCATAAAGACCGGTACGCCAATCTCTGAAAGCGACTCCGCCAGCTTTTGCAGGGTGACGGTTTTCCCCGTCCCGGTCGCGCCGGTGATCAGACCGTGGCGGTTCGCCATCGCGGGCAGTAAATAGAGCTCTTTTTCCAGCGTCCGGGCAATTAACAATGGTGTACTCATGATGCGCTTCCTCTCGTAGTCCTGGGTGGAGTATAGGCAACCTGACGGTAAAACGGCTGAGTAAATTGCTGACTTTGCGGCGCATTATCCAGCGCGGACTATGCTTTTGCATACGGTTCACAAAATAGTGGGAAACTATGTCCAGATTCTTCTTTAACGATCGCAAACAGCTGGTCAACGATGCCATTGAAGGCATATTGCTCTCTGCGCCACATGCCAATCTCGTCAAGCTTGATATCGATCCGGCCATCCGGATCGTCGCGCGCGGCGACTGGGATAAAAGCCGCGTGGCGGTAATTTCCGGCGGCGGCTCAGGCCATGAACCCGCACACGCCGGGTTTGTTGGCAAAGGGATGCTGACGGCGGCAGTGTGCGGTGATCTGTTTGCCTCGCCGAGCGTGGATGCGGTACTGAATGCCATCGTCGCGGTCACGGGCGATCGCGGCTGTCTGCTGATCGTCAAAAACTACACCGGCGACCGCCTGAACTTCGGCCTGGCCGCTGAAAAGGCCAAACGCTACGGCCTGAAGGTGGAGATGGTGATTGTGGCGGACGATATCGCGCTGCCGGATAACAAGCAGCCGCGCGGTATTGCCGGCACGGCGCTGGTGCACAAGATTGCGGGCTATGCGGCGGAACAGGGGAAATCCCTGAGCGAGGTGCGGGATATTGCGCAACAGGCCTGCGATAACCTCTGGAGCCTGGGCGTAGCGATGCAAACGTGCAACCTGCCGGGCAGCGACGATGAAGAGGGGCGCATTAAGCAAGGCCATGTCGAGCTGGGCCTGGGCATTCACGGCGAGCCCGGGGCTTCCGTGGTGGATACGCAAAACAGCAAAGCCATTATCGATACCCTGGTGACGCCGTTACGCGCGCAGGCGGGGGAGGGGCGTTTTGCGGTGCTGATTAACAATCTTGGCGGCGTATCGGCGCTGGAGATGGCGCTGCTGACCAAAGAGCTGGCGCACTCGGCGCTGAAAGAGAATATCGCGTACCTGATTGGCCCAGCGCCGCTGGTCAGCGCGCTGGATATGAAAGGCTTTTCGCTGACGCTGCTGAAGCTCACTGATTTCTTCGAAAAGGCGATTCACGCTGATGTCGAGACGCTGGGCTGGCAGAAGCCCGTGGCGTTTGCGCCACTGCGCACCGTGGCGCATAGCGCCATTCATGACCGTGTGGAGTACACTCCGTCTGACAATCCACAGGTGCGTGCGTTTGTCTCCTCCGTGACGACAACGCTGCTCCAGCTCGAAAACCGCCTGAACGCGCTGGATGCTAAAGTGGGGGATGGCGATACCGGCTCTACCTTTGCGCAAGGGGCGCGGGATATTGCGCAGCGCCTGGAGGAGAACGCGCTCCCGCTTAATGACGTGCCTAAGCTGCTGTTACTGGTTGGCGAGCGGCTGGCTACGGTAATGGGCGGGTCGAGCGGCGTGCTGATGTCGATCTTCTTTACCGCGGCCGGGCAAAAGCTTCACGATGGTCAGACGCTCCCGGAGGCCTTGCTCAGTGGACTTGCGCAGATGAAGCAGTACGGCGGGGCAGATCTCGGCGATCGCACGCTGATCGATGCGCTGCAACCGGCGCTGGAGGCGTTACAGAAAGGCAATATTCAGGCGGCAGCGCAGGCCGCGCAGCAGGGCGCAGAAGCAACGTCGAAGATGGCGAAAGCCGGCGCGGGACGCTCGTCGTATGTCAATAAAGAGAACCTGGATGGGGTGATGGATCCGGGAGCGGTCGCGGTCGCGGAAGTATTTAACGTATTGGCGCAGCAGTGAAAGTAGGCCGGGTAAGGCGAAGCCGCCACCCGGCAAACTCACATCAGAAATCTGCTTTCAGCACCACGCGGTAGCGGGCTTTGCCGTCGCGCACGTGCTGGATCGCTTCGTTGATTTTTGACATCGGATACAGTTCGGTGGTCGGCGCCACTTTGGTGCGTCCGGCGAATTTCATCAGTTTGCGCAGCTCGTACGGCGTACCGGTTGCAGAACCGGAGATGCTGCGATCCCCGCCGATCAGGGTAAACGCCGGAACCGGCAGCGGCTTCATTACCGCACCCACGGTGTGGAAGTTACCGCCGTAGGCCAGCGCTTCAAAGTACGGCTGCCAGTCGAGATCCACGTTAACGGTGTTGATGATCAGGTCAAACTGACCCGCCAGCGCGTTCAGCGCCTGCGGATCGCGGCTGTTCACCACTTTATCCGCACCCATTGCCAGCACTTCTTTCTCTTTCGCCGGGTTCGAGCTGAACGCCGTGACTTCACAGCCCATCGCGTGCAGCAGCTTAATGGCAATATGCCCCAGTCCGCCGATACCGATGACGCCGACGCGGCTGGTGGCGGTGATATGGTGCATCAGCAGCGGCTTGAAGACGGTGATGCCGCCACACAGCAGCGGACCGGCGGATTCGATATCAATGCTGTCCGGTAGTGGGATAACCCATTGCCAGTCGGCGCGCAGTTTATCGGCAAAACCACCTTTGTTGAGAATGGTGGGAACGGCGCCTTCGAGGCAGTTGATTTGATTGCCGCTGATACAGGCATCGCAGTGACCGCAGCTGCGTGCCGTCCAGCCAATGCCCACGCGCTGGCCCACTTTGAGCCCTTTGTCCTGCGCGGCGCTACCGAGCGCCACGACGCGGCCAATAACTTCGTGCCCGGCAACCAGCGGATAGCTGGAGAAGCCCCATTCGTTGTCGATCATCGAGAGATCCGAGTGGCAGATCCCGCAGTAATCAACCTGTACTTCGACGTCTTCTGCTTTTAGTTCGCCCGCATCGTACTCGTACAGCTCAAGTTCTGCACCCGCCTGCGGTGCGGCGTAGCTTTTTATCTTCGACATCGTGTTTCCCCCGTTGTGGTGTGAACTGAGAGTGTAGAGCATTCAGTTTACAGCCGCTTAACAGAAGAGGGCAGGAACGAAAGTTACAGACTTTTCAGCATCCTGACTTCGCAATCAACGTGGCCGGTACAGCCCAGCGGCGCATCGATATGCTCAAAGCCCAGATGTTCATACAGGCCGATGGCCTCTTTGAGGAAGGCGGTCGTTTCAAGGTAGCAGCGGGTAAAACCCTGCTTGCGCGCGTGGTCCAGCGCCATCAGCGCCAGCTTTTTTGCCAGTCCTTGTCCGCGTGCCGTTGGCAGGAAATACATTTTCTGCAGTTCGCAGATATCCGGCTCGCTGCAGCTGAGGGGTGCCACGCCGCCGCCGCCCACGACCTGACCGTTCTGCTCGATGACCCAGTAGGCATGACCAGGCTGGCTGTAGAGCTGGAAAAGCGCGTCCAGATTCGGGTCGGCAACCGTGTAGCCCTTGTCAGCCGTCAGTCCATATTCGGCAGAAACGGTGCGAATAACGGCGGCGATAGCCGGGTTATCCTGCTCAGCGATCCGGCGCATCGTCGTCGCGACGGGGGTAATCACGCTCATAGCATTACTCATTACAAAAATTGACACATAACTGCTGTTAATAGCACCGCAGAAAGGGGAGTGCAAGCGAGGAGTTTTCAGGAAGGTTACCCCTTACGCCCTGAAGCGTAAGGGGTAAAAGCATTACAGGGCAGCGATAACCGCCTGCTGCTCAATCAGCTTGGTCTTCGCATCGGCGAAGGCAACCAGACGCTCACGCTCTTTCGCGATGACCGCTTCCGGCGCGCGGGCAACAAAGCCTTCGTTCGCCAGCTTGCTTTCGATTTTGCCAATTTCCACGTCGACTTTCGCCACTTCTTTCGCCAGACGAGCCAGCTCAGCGTCTTTGTCGATCAGACCCGCCATCGGGATCAGCAGCTCGGCACCGTCGATGATTTTGGTCACGGAAACCGGACCTTTGTCATCAGCAGGCAGCACGGTGATGCTTTCCAGACGCGCCATGGTTTTCAGGAAGGTGTTGTTCTCGGTGACGCGACGAACGGCCGCTTCGCTACAGCCGCGCAGCAGCAGCTCCAGCGGTTTGCCCGGCGCGATGTTCATTTCTGCACGAATGTTACGTACCGCCACGATCGCCTGCTTCAGCCACTCGGTATCCGCAGACGCCGCTTCATCAACCTTAGCCGCATCGAATGCCGGGAACGGCTGCAGCATGATGGTGTCGGCGTTGATGCCTGCAATCACCTTCACGCGCTGCCAGATGGTCTCGGTGATGAATGGAATAACCGGATGCGCCAGGCGCAGCAGGCCTTCCAGAACGGTAATCAGCGTGTTGCGCGTGCCGCGCAGTTCCGCCTCAGTGCCGCCGTTCATGACCGGCTTCGCCAGCTCCAGATACCAGTCACAGAACTGGTTCCAGGTGAATTCATACAGAATGCCCGCCGCGATATCGAAGCGGTAGCTGTCCAGCGCGTCGCGGAACGCTTTCACGGTCTGGTTGAATTCCGCCAGGATCCAGCGGTCGGCCAGGGAGAGGGTCATCTCGCCGCCGTTGAAGCCGCAATCCTGATCTTCGGTGTTCATCAGCACGAAGCGGCTGGCGTTCCACAGCTTGTTACAGAAGTTACGGTAACCTTCCAGACGCTTCATGTCCCAGTTGATGTCACGGCCGGTCGAGGCCAGCGCTGCCAGGGTGAAGCGCAGGGCGTCGGTACCGTGAGCCTCAATCCCGTTCGGGAACTGCTTCTCGGTGCGCTTGCGGATTTTCTCCGCCAGCTGAGGCTGCATCATGTTGCCGGTGCGTTTTTCCAGCAGCTCTTCCAGAGAAATACCGTCAACCATATCCAGCGGGTCAATGACGTTACCCTTGGATTTGGACATCTTCTGGCCTTCATCGTCGCGGATCAGACCGGTCATGTAGACGGTATGGAACGGAACCTGCGGCTTGCCGTCTTCGTCTTTGATGAAGTGCATGGTCATCATGATCATGCGGGCAATCCAGAAGAAGATAATGTCGAAGCCGGACACCATCACGCTGGTTGGGTGGAACTGACGCAGCGCGTCGGTGTTTTCTGGCCAGCCGAGGGTGGAGAAGGTCCACAGCGCGGAGGAGAACCAGGTATCCAGCACGTCTTCGTCCTGACGCAGGGCAACGTCAGCGCTCAGGTTGTTTTCCTGGCGCACTTCATCTTCGCAGCGGCCAACGTACACGTTGCCTTCGTTGTCGTACCATGCCGGGATACGGTGACCCCACCACAGCTGACGGGAGATACACCAGTCCTGAATATCGCGCATCCAGGAGAAGTACATGTTTTCGTACTGCTTCGGCACGAACTGAATGCTGCCGTTTTCAACCGCTTCCACAGCCGGTTTCGCCAGCACGTCGGCACGCACGTACCACTGGTCGGTCAGCATTGGCTCGATAACCACGCCGCCACGGTCGCCGTATGGCACGGTCAGATCGTGAGGTTTGATCTCTTCCAGCAGGCCGAGTGCGTCAACAGCAGCCACGATGGCTTTACGCGCGGCAAAGCGTTCCAGCTTCTGGAACTCGGCCGGGATGTCGCTGGAATAAACGTCGGATTCGTTGCCTTTGGTGTCGTACACTTCTGCGCTTTCGCGGATATCGCCGTCGAAGGTCAGAATGTTGATCATCGGCAGGGCGTGACGACGACCCACTTCATAGTCGTTGAAGTCGTGCGCCGGGGTGATTTTCACGCAGCCGGTGCCTTTTTCCATGTCGGCGTGTTCGTCGCCCACAATCGGAATACGGCGGTTTACCAGCGGCAGCACCACGAATTTGCCAATCAGATCTTTATAACGCGGATCTTCCGGGTTAACGGCCACGCCGGTATCGCCCAGCAGGGTTTCCGGACGGGTGGTCGCGACCACCAGGTAATCTTTACCGTCAGCGGTTTTTGCGCCGTCGGCCAGCGGATAGCGGATGTGCCACATGGAGCCTTTAGACTCGCGGTTTTCCACTTCCAGATCGGAAATCGCGGTGCGCAGTTTTGGATCCCAGTTAACCAGGCGCTTGCCGCGGTAAATCAGGTCTTCTTTGTACAGGCGGACGAAGACTTCTTTCACGGCGTTGGAAAGGCCTTCATCCATGGTGAAGCGCTCGCGCTCCCAGTCCACGGAGTTGCCGAGACGGCGCATCTGACGGGTAATGGTGCCGCCAGATTCCGCTTTCCACTGCCAGATTTTGTCGATGAACGCGTCGCGACCGTAGTCGTGGCGGGTTTTCCCTTCTTCAGCGGCAATTTTACGCTCAACCACCATCTGGGTCGCGATACCCGCGTGGTCAGTCCCCGCCTGCCACAGGGTGTTTTTGCCCTGCATGCGCTGGTAGCGGATCATGGTGTCCATGATGGTCTGCTGGAAAGCATGACCCATATGCAAACTGCCGGTGACGTTCGGCGGCGGGATCATGATGCAGAAGGACTCTTTGCTTTCGTCGCCGTTAGGCTTGAAATAGCCCTGCTGTTCCCAGTGCTCGTAAAGCGGCTGTTCGATATCGCGTGGGTTATATGTCTTTTCCATTATTTCCAGGTTGCCGTATTCAGGTTAAAACCAGCCAGGCGGTACGCTTTATAGCGTTCGCGCGCCAGTTGTTTCAAGGATTCTTCGTAAGGGACAAAGTCTACCACTTCTGTGAAAGCGGTGGCAAAATCTGCAAAATCTATCCGCAGGCTAATCAGAATGTCGCGCGCGCTGCTGTTGCGCTTTTGCGGCCAGGCAATTTCCACCGGCGCCCCGCCGCGTGGCCCTTCGCCTGACAGGTTATGCGGAACAAAGCTCTCAGGCGGGCGGGCCCACAGCGCTTCATCGAGACGAATCGCCTGCTGCTCATCTTCACAGGCGATCAACACGCGTTTGCCTGCGCGCCAACGTTCTGCGGCAATTTCACACACCAGCTGTTCGACGGCGCTGAGTCCATCCTGATGGGTGTCGTTGTCCAGAAGGTAGAACGTTGCATTCTTCATATATGGGGCTTCTTGTCGTGGATTTAAATGCAAAGCCGGGTGGCGCTTCGCTTACCCGGCCTACGGTTGAGTGGCGTGTAGGCCGGGTAAGGCGAAGCCGCCACCCGGCACTTTATATCACTCGTCGCCGTTAAAACCCGCACGATTGAGCAGGAACTGCGACAGCAGCGCCACCGGACGACCGGTTGCGCCCTTTGCCTTACCGGAGCGCCATGCGGTGCCCGCGATATCCAGGTGCGCCCAGTTGTACTTGCGGGTGAAGCGCGCCAGGAAGCATCCCGCGGTGATCGCCCCGCCAGGACGTCCGCCGATGTTCGCCATATCCGCGAAGTTAGACTCCAGCTGCTCCTGATATTCGTCACCCAGCGGCAGACGCCATGCGCGGTCACCGGCCTGCTCCGAGGCGCTAATCAGCTCGTGCGCCAGCGGATTATGGTTAGACATCAGGCCGGTAATGTGGTGGCCAAGGGCAATCACGCAGGCACCGGTGAGCGTGGCGACGTCAATGACCGCTTCCGGCTCGAAGCGCTCAACGTAGGTCAACACGTCACAGAGTACCAGACGGCCTTCGGCGTCGGTGTTCAGCACTTCTACCGTCTGGCCAGACATGGTGGTCAGGACGTCACCCGGGCGATACGCGCGACCGCCGGGCATGTTTTCGCAGCCCGCCAGGACGCCGATCACGTTGATCGGCAGCTGAAGCTCCGCGACCATGCGCATCACGCCGTAAACCGCCGCCGCGCCGCACATGTCGTATTTCATCTCATCCATGCCTTCGGCAGGCTTGATGGAGATACCGCCGGAATCGAAGGTCAGGCCTTTACCGACCAGCACGACAGGGCGCGCGTCTTCGGCCGGGTTGCCCTTGTACTCGATAACCGACATCAGGGATTCGTTCTGCGAGCCGTTACCGACCGCCAGGTAAGAGTGCATTCCCAGCTCTTTCATCTGCTGTTCGCCGATGACGCGGGTAATCACGTTTTTGCTGTAGGCGTCGGCCAGCTGGCGCGCCTGAGAGGCGAGGTAAGCGGCGTTACAGATGTTCGGCGGCATGTTGCCGAGATCTTTTGCCGCTTTAATACCGGCGGCAATCGCCAGACCGTGCTGGATCGCGCGCTCGCCGCTGGTCAGCTCGCGACGGGTTGGCACGTTAAAGACCATTTTACGCAGCGGACGACGCGGCTCGCTTTTATTGGTCTTCAGCTGATCGAAGCTGTACAGGCTCTCTTTTGCCGTTTCGACTGCCTGACGCACTTTCCAGTAGGTGTTACGCCCTTTAACGTGCAGCTCGGTCAGGAAGCATACCGCTTCCATTGAACCGGTATCATTCAGCGTATTGATGGTTTTCTGAATCACCTGCTTGTACTGACGTTCATCCAGCTCGCGTTCTTTGCCGCAGCCAATCAGCAGAATGCGCTCTGACAGTACGTTCGGAACATGGTGCAGTAACAGCGTCTGCCCAGGTTTGCCTTCCAGTTCGCCACGGCGCAGCAGGGCGCTAATATAGCCGTCACTGATTTTATCGAGTTGTTCGGCGATCGGGGAGAGTCGGCGTGGTTCAAAGACGCCCACAACGATGCAGGCACTCCGCTGTTTCTCCGGGCTACCGCTTTTTACACTGAACTCCATGCACTACGCTCCTGAATCTTAAAGACAACGGCGGCGGCTACGGATAGAATTGAAACCTTTCGTAACTCATGTCCGCTGTTGTGGTGACTTCGTGTTAATCTTACGTTACTACGGTTTCGACACGTCAGAAAAAGTCCTGAAGCGTGAATCCGCCGGATGTTTTAATCTTAGCGATGATTTCGACGACTCAAGAGAATAAATGACGTTTAAGCCATGAAACAAGCGATTTTCCAGCAAAGAGACGGGTTTTTACGGGCGTATTTAAAGTGATAATCATAAGATATCTGGTGCGGGAGACGCTCAAAAGCCAACTGGCGATCCTCTTCATCCTGCTGCTGATTTTTTTCTGTCAGAAGCTGGTTAAGATCCTCGGTGCGGCCGTTGACGGCGAAATTCCAACAAATCTGGTGCTTTCCCTGCTTGGTTTAGGGATCCCGGAAATGGCGCAGCTTATCCTGCCGCTAAGTCTTTTCCTTGGCCTGCTCATGACGCTTGGGAAACTCTACACCGAGAGTGAAATCACGGTGATGCATGCCTGTGGCCTGAGCAAAGCGGTGCTGGTCAAAGCCGCCATGATACTGGCGCTGTTCACGGGTATCGTTGCGGCGGTGAATGTGATGTGGGCGGGTCCTCTGTCTTCTCGCCATCAGGACGAAGTGCTGGCCGAAGCGAAAGCCAACCCCGGCATGGCGGCGTTAGCCCAGGGACAGTTCCAGCAGGCAACCGACGGAAACTCCGTGCTGTTTATTGAGAGCGTTGACGGCAGCAAATTCAACGATGTCTTCCTGGCGCAGCTGCGTCCCAAAGGTAACGCGCGTCCTTCTGTGGTGGTTGCCGACTCCGGTCAGCTTGCTCAGCGCAAAGATGGTTCTCAGGTCGTGACGCTGAACAAAGGCACCCGTTTCGAAGGCACCGCGATGCTGCGTGACTTCCGCATTACGGATTTCCAGAACTATCAGGCCATTATCGGCCATCAGACCGTGGCGCTCGATCCAACGGATACCGAGCAAATGGACATGCGTACCCTCTGGAATACCGATACCAACCGAGCGCGTGCTGAGTTCCACTGGCGTATTACGCTTGTCTTCACCGTGTTTATGATGGCGCTGATTGTCGTTCCGCTGAGCGTGGTGAACCCGCGTCAGGGACGCGTGCTCTCTATGCTGCCAGCGATGCTGCTTTACCTGATCTATTTCCTGCTGCAAACCTCGATTCGTTCCAACGGCGCGAAGGGTAAGCTGGACCCTATGGTCTGGACATGGTTCGTTAACAGCCTGTACATCTTACTGGCGCTGGGGTTAAACCTGTGGGATACGGTGCCTGTGCGCCGCATACGTGCCCGATTCTCGCGTAAAGGAGCCATCTAATGCAGGCGTTTGGCGTTCTTGATCGCTATATCGGTAAAACCATTTTTACCACCATCATGATGACGTTGTTCATGCTGGTGTCCCTCTCCGGCATTATCAAATTTGT
This sequence comes from Enterobacter sp. GER_MD16_1505_Eko_090, assembly GCF_003331015.1. Lineage (NCBI taxonomy): Bacteria > Pseudomonadati > Pseudomonadota > Gammaproteobacteria > Enterobacterales > Enterobacteriaceae > Enterobacter > Enterobacter sp. GER_MD16_1505_Eko_090. The sequence goes on from NZ_PUQF01000013.1 coordinate 77,122, forward strand.
CGATCAGCTGAAAAAAGCCGGGCAGGGGAGCTATGACGCGCTGGGCGCGGGGATGTATACCCTGCTCAGCGTGCCGAAAGATGTGCAGATCTTCTTCCCGATGGCGGCCCTGCTGGGGGCGCTGCTGGGGCTGGGGATGCTGGCGCAGCGCAGTGAGCTGGTCGTTATGCAGGCTTCGGGTTTTACCCGTATGCAGGTCGCGCTGTCGGTAATGAAAACCGCCATCCCCCTGGTGCTGTTGACCATGGCGATTGGCGAGTGGGTCGCGCCGCAGGGCGAACAGATGGCGCGTAACTATCGTGCTCAGGCGATGTACGGCGGCTCACTGCTCTCGACTCAGCAAGGTTTATGGGCGAAAGACGGTAAAAACTTCGTCTACATCGAACGGGTGAAGGGGAATGATGAACTGGGCGGGGTGAGCATCTATGCTTTTGATGACCAGCGCCGTCTGCAGTCCGTTCGCCACGCCTCTTCGGCGAAGTTTGACGCCGAACATAAGCAGTGGCGGTTGTCCCAGGTTGATGAATCTGACCTGACCGATCCGAAACAGATTACGGGTTCTCAGACGGTAACCGGTACGTGGAAAACCAACCTGACGCCCGATAAGCTCGGCGTCGTGGCGCTGGATCCTGACGCGCTCTCCATCAGTGGTTTACACAACTATGTGAAATACCTGAAGTCGAGCGGACAGGATGCGGGACGCTATCAGCTCAACATGTGGAGCAAAATCTTCCAGCCGATGTCCGTGGCGGTAATGATGCTGATGGCGCTGTCGTTTATCTTCGGTCCGTTGCGCAGCGTGCCGATGGGGGTCCGCGTCGTGACCGGCATCAGCTTCGGCTTTGTGTTCTACGTGCTCGATCAGATCTTCGGTCCGCTGACGCTGGTTTATGGCATTCCGCCGATTATCGGTGCGCTGCTGCCAAGCGCCAGCTTCCTCCTGATCAGTCTCTGGCTGCTGTTGAAACGCTCCTGATTGACCCCTCCTCGCTTCCGGTTACCCGGGAGCGAGGCTAATCTCCTGTTTCACCCCGCACTTTTTCTCACAACCTTCAACGTCCCGCCGCGAATTTGAGTATTATTGAGCGATAACGTCGTGAAGGGATCCTCTATGAAGCAAATTCGAATGCTTGCCCAGTATTACGTCGACCTGATGATGAAGCTTGGGCTGGTGCGTTTTTCCATGCTGCTTGCGCTGGCGCTGGTCGTTCTGGCCATTGTCGTGCAAATGGCGGTTACCATGGTTCTGCATGGTCAGGTCGAGAGTATCGACGTCATCCGCTCCATCTTCTTTGGCTTGCTTATTACTCCCTGGGCGGTCTATTTCCTTTCCGTGGTGGTTGAACAGCTGGAAGAGTCCCGTCAGCGTTTGTCTAAGCTGGTGGATAAGCTGGAAGAGATGCGCGAGCGCGACCTGAAGCTCAACGTCCAGCTCAAAGACAACATTGCGCAGCTGAATCAGGAGATTTCAGATCGTGAGAAAGCGGAGGCCGAGCGTCAGGCCACCCTGGAGCAGCTGAAAATCGAAATGAAAGAGCGCGAGGTCACGCAGATCCAGCTTGAGCAGCAATCTTCTTTCCTGCGATCGTTCCTGGATGCGTCGCCGGATCTGGTGTTCTACCGTAATGAAGATAAAGAGTTTTCCGGCTGTAACCGGGCGATGGAGTTGCTCACCGGGAAAAGCGAGAAGCAGCTGATACACCTGAAGCCGCAGGACGTTTACTCTGAAGAGGCGGCGGCCAAGGTCATGGAGACCGACGAAAAAGTCTTCCGTCATAACGTCTCACTGACCTATGAGCAGTGGCTGGATTACCCGGACGGGCGCAAAGCCTGCTTTGAGATCCGTAAGGTGCCCTACTATGACCGCGTGGGGAAACGCCACGGCCTGATGGGCTTTGGCCGCGATATTACCGAGCGTAAGCGCTATCAGGATGCCCTGGAGCGCGCCAGCCGCGACAAGACCACCTTTATCTCCACCATCAGCCACGAGCTGCGTACACCGCTTAACGGCATCGTCGGGTTGAGCCGTATTCTGCTGGATACCGACCTGACCGCAGAGCAGGAAAAATACCTCAAGACTATCCATGTTTCAGCGGTCACGCTGGGTAATATCTTCAACGATATTATTGATATGGATAAGATGGAGCGCCGTAAAGTTCAGCTTGATAACCAGCCTGTGGATTTCACCAGCTTCCTTGCCGATCTGGAAAACCTCTCTGGTCTGCAGGCGCAGCAGAAGGGACTGAGCTTTGTCATGGAGCCAACCCTGCCGCTGCCGCATAAAGTGGTGACGGACGGCACGCGACTGCGCCAGATCCTGTGGAACCTGATCAGCAACGCGGTGAAATTTACCCAGAAAGGAAAGGTTGCGGTGCGTATCCGCTATGACGAAGGTGACATGCTGCACTTCGAGGTGGAAGACTCCGGGATGGGTATTCCGCTGGAGGAGCAGGACAAAATCTTCGCCATGTACTATCAGGTGAAGGACAGCAACGGTGGGAAACCGGCCACCGGTACGGGCATTGGCCTGGCGGTGTCTAAACGTCTGGCGAAGAGTATGGGCGGCGATATCACCGTTGCCAGCCAGCCGGGCAAAGGGTCAACCTTCACGCTGACGGTCCATGCCCCTGCGGTGGCGGAAGAGGTAGAGGATACCTTTGAAAATGACGATATGCCGCTGCCTGCCCTGCACGTCCTGCTGGTGGAAGATATTGAGCTGAACGTAATTGTGGCGCGCTCTGTACTGGAAAAACTGGGCAACAGCGTGGATGTCGCGATGACCGGTAAAGCCGCGCTGGAGATGTTTAAACCAGGCGAATACGATCTTGTTCTGCTGGATATTCAATTACCGGATATGACCGGGCTGGATATCTCGCGCGAGTTGACGCGTCAGTACGCGGCCGACGAACTGCCGCCGCTGGTTGCCCTGACGGCGAACGTGCTGAAAGATAAAAAAGAGTATCTCGATGCCGGTATGGACGATGTACTCAGCAAGCCGCTGGCGGTGCCTGCTCTGACCGCTATGATCAAAAAATTCTGGGATACCCATGATGAAGAGGAGAGCACCATGACGTCTGTTGATAGCGCAAAAGCCCAAACGATACTCGATACCGCGATGCTGGAGCAGTACATCGATCTGGTGGGGCCGAAACTGATTACCGACGGTCTGGCGGTGTTCGAAAAAATGATGCCGGGCTATCTGAGCGTGCTGGAATCCAACCTGACGGCCCGTGACCAGAAGGGTATCGTGGAAGAAGGACATAAAATCAAAGGTGCCGCCGGCTCGGTTGGCTTACGCCATCTGCAGCAGTTGGGGCAACAGATTCAGTCGCCTGATTTACCTGCATGGGAAGATAACGTGGGTGATTGGGTTGAAGAGATGAAACAGGAATGGCAAAACGATGTGGCGGTGCTAAAAGCCTGGGTTGACGCCAGAAAAAAATGACCCCGGATTAACCGGGGTGCGCGAATACTGCGCCAACACCAGGGAAATCGTGGCTGCGCCTGTTTTTAAACGTTATTTTTGAAAGGGCGCTGCCTGAAAAATTTAGGCCGCACGCAGATAAGATAGCAAATCTTAAATGGTTTGTTACATGAATCAGTGAAATGTGTGAAGCATAGCGTTTTAATCAAAATTATTAATGTGCTTCAGCAAGTTGCAGAAAAGGATTGTCATGATGAAAAAGATTGGTGTCGTGCTAAGCGGATGCGGTGTTTACGATGGCTCTGAGATACACGAAGCCGTCATCACGCTGCTGGCCCTGGCTAAGCAGGGAGCCGAGGTGATTTGTTTTGCACCGGACAAAAATCAGGCGGATGTGATTAACCATCTGACCGGTGAGCCGATGGCGGAAACCCGTAACGTGCTGATTGAAGCCGCGCGCATTGCGCGAGGTGACATCCATCCTCTTATTCAGGCAGACCCTGCAGAGCTTGATGCGCTCATTGTGCCGGGTGGGTTTGGCGCAGCCAAAAATCTCAGTACCTTTGCCGCGCAGGGCGCGGAGTGTCAGATCGATCCTCATCTCAAAGCGCTGTCGCAGGCCATGCATGCGGCAGGAAAACCGCTGGGCTTTATCTGTATCGCACCGGCGATGTTGCCTAAAATTTTTGATTTCCCGCTGCGCCTGACCATCGGGACGGATATTGATACCGCAGAGATTGTCGAAGAAATGGGGGGCGAACACGTTCCGTGCCCGGTGGATGACATTGTGGTTGATGAAGATAACAAGATTGTCACCACGCCTGCGTATATGCTGGCGAAGAATATCGCGGAAGCCGCCGTGGGCATTGAAAAACTGGTCGCCCGCGTGCTGGTGCTGACGGAATGAGGCGTCCGTTTTCCGCAGGCGCATGGGTGAAACGCCTTCTTCTACGCATCGTTCTCGTCATGGCGGTGTTCTGGGGAGGCGGGCTGGCCGTGTTCAGCATTATGCCGGTCCCGTTCTCTGCCGTGATGGTTGAGCGTCAGCTCGGCGCGTGGCTCAGCGGCGATTTCGGCTATGTTGCCCATTCTGACTGGGTAAGCATGGACGAGATCTCTCCGTTCATGGGGCTGGCGGTCATCGCAGCGGAGGATCAGAAATTCCCGGAGCACTGGGGGTTCGACGTTGCGGCCATTGAGAAGGCGCTGGCGCATAACGAACGCCATGAAAACCGCGTGCGCGGCGCGTCAACGTTGTCGCAGCAGACGGCCAAAAATCTGTTTCTGTGGGACGGCCGTAGCTGGGTGCGAAAGGGGCTGGAAGCGGGGCTCACCCTGGGCATGGAAACAGTCTGGAGCAAAAAGCGCATTCTGACCGTGTATCTCAACGTTGCCGAGTTTGGCGACGGGGTATTTGGTGTCGAAGCTGCATCACAACGCTATTTTAATAAACCCGCCAGCAAGCTGAGCATGTCTGAGGCGGCGCTGCTCGCGGCTGTTCTGCCTAATCCCCTCCGCTTTAAAGCCAGTGCCCCGTCAGGTTACGTGCGAAGCCGTCAGGCGTGGATTATGCGCCAGATGCGTCAGTTGGGAGGAGAAGGGTTTATGGAGAGCAACAAACTTATGTAGGGCGGGTAAGCGCAGCGCCACCCGCCTGAAGGGCAGAGACCTTAATCTTCGTCGAACCCTGCGTTAAACAGCGCAATCACCGCCGCCAGCGCTTCCTCTTCCTGGGGGCCGGTGGCTTCGACTTCAATCTGACGCCCTTTGGCGGAATCCAGCATCAGCAGCGCAATCACGCTGTTCGCCTCCGCTTCGGTACCTTCGTCATTCCGCAGCAGAACTTCTGCATCGAAACCCTGCATCAGCTCAAACAGCTTCATCGCCGGGCGCGCATGCATGCCCAGCTTATTGGTGATCTCAACGGTCTGTTTTACGGTCATGTTTTACGTTTTTCCAGCGTGCGATGACGGGACTGAACGTTCTTTCCGCGCGAGCGGAAGTAGTCGGCCAGCTGTTCGGCGATGTAGACCGAACGATGTTTACCGCCGGTACAGCCAATCGCTACCGTCAGGTAGCTGCGATTGTTTGTCTCCAGCATAGGTAACCATAGCTCAAGGTAGCTTCGCGTCTGGTAGATAAAATTGTGAACTTCTGTGTGCCTGTCGAGGAAGGCCGCGACGGGTTTATCCAGACCGGTCATAGGACGCAGTTTCGGATCCCAGTGCGGGTTCGGCAGGAAGCGCACGTCGAAAACATAATCCGCATCAATCGGGATACCGTGCTTGAAGCCAAAGGATTCGAACACCATCGTCAGTTCGCGCTCGCGTTTACCCAACAACCGGGTACGCAGCATTTCCGCCAGCTCGTGAACGGACATCTCAGAGGTGTCGACAATCAGGTCGGCGCGAGAACGCAGCGGCTCCAGCAGATCGCTCTCTTCATCGATTGCGCTCTCCAGGGAGAGGTTCTTACTGGAAAGCGGGTGCAAACGACGGGTGTCGCTGTAGCGGCGGATCAGGGTATTCCGGTCTGCATCGAGGAACAGCAGCTGAGGCGAGAACGTGTCAGGCAGGTTACTCATTGCCTGCTCGAAGATCTCTGGCGATTCCGGCATGTTACGAACGTCGATACTGACGGCGGCCGAGGTCTGTCTCTCCGCAAGCGTACGGGCCAGGTCGGGCAACAACACGACCGGCAGGTTATCGACGCAGTAAAAACCCATGTCTTCCAGCGCGCGCAGAGCCACGGATTTCCCCGACCCTGAACGACCGCTGACAATCATCAGCACCATGTTCCGTTTCTCCTCAGGACAACAGATGTGAAGGCCATCTCCTGGTTATGCATCATCCTGATTGCCTTCTGCTTCGGTGATAATTTGATAGAGCTCTTCATCACTTTGAGCCGAGCGCAGTCGACGGCAAATGGTTTTATCAGCCAGACGTTTGGCGACCAGCGACAGCGTATGCAGATGGGTTTTCGTCTGGTCAGCAGGCACCAGCAGCGCGAAGAGGAGATCGACGGGCTGGTTGTCAATGGCATCAAAAGCGATCGGTGTTTCAAGCTGCACAAACACACCGACGGCACGCAGGGTATCCTCTTCCAGCTTGCCGTGCGGGATTGCGATGCCGTTGCCGATACCGGTACTGCCCATCTTTTCACGGGTCAGAATCGCTTCGAACACCACCTGCGGCGGCAGGCCCAGCTGTTTTGCGGCCAGTTCACTGATGATTTCCAGCGCACGTTTTTTGCTCTGGCAGTGAACCGCACTGCGGGTACATTCCTGGTTAAGGACATTGCTCAGTTGAAGAGCGGAATCGTTGTTCATCATAATTTCACCTAAGCGCTAACTGTACAAATGGCCTGTTGTGTTTCACAACAGGCCGTCCTGCACCCGTTAACTGCCCGGACAATTAGTGTTGTTTCAGTTTATCTTTATGTTTATTGAGCTGTCGCGCAAGCTTATCAATCAAGCCGTCGATAGCAGCGTACATGTCTTGCCCTTCCGCACTGGCATGCAGTTCCCCCCCGTTAACATGCAGGGTGGCATCCGAGATATGAGTCACTTTCTCCACTTTCAACACAATGTAGACCTGATTGATCCTTTCGAAATACTGCTCGAGTTTTGCAAACTTCGCGTTCACAAAGTCGCGTAAAGCCTCAGTAATTTCGACGTTTTGTCCAGTGATGTTGAGCTGCATAGTGTCTTCCTTATCGGTTGTGTCAGACCAGCTGTTTACGCTGGTTGGACGGCGGAATGGATAAAGACTCTCGATACTTCGCAACAGTACGACGTGCCACCATAATACCCTGATCGGACAGCATGGTGGTTAACTTACTGTCGCTTAGTGGCTTCGCGGGATTCTCCGCGGCGATCAACTTCTTCACCAGAGCACGAATGGCCGTTGACGACGCTTCGCCGCCGCCCTCGGTATTCACATGGCTGGAGAAGAAATACTTAAGCTCAAAAATACCGCGTGGACTGTGCAGATACTTCTGCGTGGTGACACGGGAAATGGTTGATTCATGCATCTCGACGGCCTGGGCGATATCCGCCAGCACCATCGGTTTCATATACTCTTCGCCCTGCTCAAAGAACGCCTGCTGCTGTTCGACAATACAGCGGCTGACGCGTAGCAGCGTATCATTTCGGCTCTCCAGACTTTTGATCAGCCATCGCGCTTCCTGCAAATTGCTACGAATATATTGATTGTCGGCGTCGTTACGCACGCTGGTGCACATGGAGGCATACTGCTGGTTGATTTGCAGGCGAGGGATGCTGTCTGAATTCAGTTCAACGACCCAGCGGCCGTTGTGTTTTCTGACCAGCACATCCGGGATCACGTACTCGGGCTCGCTGGTCTGGATCGACTGACCGGGGCGCGGATCGAGCGACTGGATCAGATTCACCGCTTCTTTCAGCACCTCTTCCTTCAGGCGCGTGACTCGCATCAGGGTGCGGAAATCGTGGTTCGCCAGCAGATCCAGATGATCGCTGATGATCGCGCGCGCCTCCTCGAGCCATGGCGTCTCTTTACTGAACTGAGAAAGCTGAATCAGCAGGCAGTCGCGCAGATCTTTTGCGGCTACGCCTACCGGATCGAAACGCTGGATGCGCTTCAGAACGGCTTCGACTTCCTCAAGCTCAATCTCGTCGTCGCCCATGCTTTCCAGTATATCGTCGAGGGTGACGGTCAAATAGCCGGTGTCGTCAACGGCATCGACAATGGACGTGGCAATCGCGCGGTCGGTATCGGAGAAGGGGGTGAGTTCCACCTGCCACATCAGGTAATCCTGCAGCGACTGGGTGGTTTCGCCCTGATAGACCGGTAGCTCATCGTCCTGGTAGTCCGCACGCGTACCGGAAGGGGTTCCGGCGGTGTAGATTTCATCCCAGCTGGCATCAAGCGGAAGCTCGTCGGGCATCTCTTTTTGTTCGAGTGCATCCGCGGTATCGAGCGCTTCAGTATCCTGCGATTGCTGGGTATCTACCTCGTCATGAAGATCGGTTTGTTCCAGCAGGGGGTTACTGTCCAGCGCCTGCTGGAGCTCCTGCTGAAGTTCTAACGTGGACAGTTGCAACAGGCGAATTGCCTGCTGTAGCTGCGGCGTCATCGCCAGTTGTTGGCTGAGCCTTAATTGCAAACCTTGCTTCATGTTCAGAGCATTTTTCTCCGGTTCGGCGTTACGTTACCTCTACCCTATCAGAGTCTGAAGTCTTCCCCAAGATAGACGCGCTTAACATGATCGTCTTCGAGGATCTGCTGCGGCGTACCGTGGGCGATCAGATTGCCCTGGCTGACAATATAGGCGCGTTCACATACGGCCAGCGTTTCACGCACGTTGTGGTCGGTGATCAGTACGCCAAGCCCGCTGTCGCGCAGGTGCTCAATGATACGTTTAATGTCGATAACGGAGATGGGGTCAACGCCCGCAAACGGTTCATCCAGAAGGATAAATTTCGGGTTTGCGGCCAGCGCACGCGCAATCTCAACGCGACGGCGTTCGCCCCCGGAGAGTGCCTGACCGAGGCTGTCGCGCAAATGCTCAATGTGGAACTCTTCCATCAGCTCGTTAGCACGGTCCTGACGCTGTTCGTTGGTCAAGTCGTTACGAATTTGCAGGACCGCCATCAGGTTGTCGTAAACGCTGAGACGACGGAAAATGGAGGCTTCCTGCGGCAGATAGCCGATCCCGCGACGCGCGCGCGCGTGCAGCGGCAGAAGGCTGATGTCTTCATCGTCAATGATAATGTTGCCGGCATCGCGCGGCACAATACCCACCACCATGTAGAAGGTGGTCGTTTTACCCGCACCGTTCGGGCCAAGCAGCCCCACGATTTCGCCGGAGTTGACGGTCAGACTGACATCTTCTACGACACGGCGGCCCTTATAGGCCTTCGCGAGGTTTTTTGCAGTTAATGTTGCCATAACGAATTAGTTACTCTTCTTCTGTGCCGGGGCCTGGCCCTTGCCTTTGTCCTGCAGCTGCGACGGAACCAGTACGGTGGTCACGCGTTTGCCTTTCTCGCTGGAGGCCTGCATTTTTTGCTCTTTAACCAGATAGGTAATCTGGTCGCCGGTAATGTTGCTGTCCAGCTGTTCCAGATACGCATTCCCGGTCAGGATGACCAGATCCTTCGCCAGCTCATAGTGCATGTGCGTAGCGCGGCCTTTCACCGGCTTGCCGTTGTCCTGCATCTGGTAGAAGGTCGCCGGATTACCATAGCCATCGATAATCTCTTTGCCCTGCTCGCCACCCGGACGGGTTACGACCACTTTGTCGGCGTTGATTTTGATGGTGCCCTGGGTCATGACGACGTTACCCGTGAAGGTGACGACGTTACCCTGCATATCGAGAGACTGGGTGTCGGACTCAATATGGATCGGCTGGTCGGTATCGCCCGTTACAGCAAGCGCGGGGAGACTGGCCGCCAGCATCGCGCTGGCGATAATTACTTTAAGGCTGAGTTTGTTTGTTTTGAATTTCATAGGAGGTTCTAACCTTTTCAATCAGCTCGGCGTTCTTGCTGCGTAAGTTCCCGCGCATTCTTAAACCGCTGGAATTAAATGTTGTGCCATACAGTGTGACCAGATCCTGCGAGGTCACGTCCTGGGTTACCAGGTTGATCTGGGCATTATCCGTCGTAATTTTTCGCAGTTGCGAGTCAGCGGTCAGGGCGTTGACTTCAACGTGGCCATACAGATAAAGCATACGGTCATTTGTCAGTTTGGCCCGATCTGACTTAATTGACCACGTCGGCACTTTGTCTTTATCAAATGTGGTCATCACAGGTTGGGTAAACCATGAAACGCCATCATCGGAAAAATATTCAACATGCTGGGCAATCAGGCGATAGTTCAGCGCGCCTTCCGGGCTGTAGACCACGGTGTCGCTGTGATCGCTTTTATAGGTTGGATCGGTATTGTTGATCACTTCCGTTTGCGTATCGTCGCGATCGGCAAGGTTCACGCCAATCAATACCAGTGCGACAAGCGAAAGCAAAATGATAATCCAACGTCTGGTTTTACTCATATCGATTGCCCTTTGGCCTCATCAAGCTTGCCCTGCGCCAGCAGAAGCAGATCGCAGACTTCACGGACAGCGCCGCGGCCACCGTTGATGTGGGTAACGTAGTCGGCGCGCGGGATCAGCAGCGGATGCGCATCGGCAACGGCGATGCTCAGCCCAACTTCAGCCATCACCGGCCAGTCAATCAGGTCGTCCCCGACGTAGGCCACGTTTTCCGGTGCGATAGCCAGTTTACCCAGTAAATCATTGAACGCCGCCATCTTATCGGATTGACCCTGATACAGATGGGTAATACCTAAAGTTTCACAGCGGTCTTCTACCAGTTTAGCGTTTCGTCCGGTGATGATCGCCACCTCAATCCCCGAGGTGAGCGCACAGCGGATACCGTAGCCGTCGCGAACGTTAAACGCCTTCAGCTCTTCACCATTATTGCCCATGTAAATCAGGCCGTCGGAGAGAACCCCATCCACATCGAGGATGAGCAGACGAATGTTTTCCGCCTTTGCCATCATCTGCGTACTGACCGGACCATAACAGGTTGCAAGGGATGCACCCGCATTACTCATTGTCTTATCCTTCATTACACTACGCCTGCGCGCAGCAGATCATGCATATGTACCACACCCAGCAACTGGTCGCCATCGGCAACCATAACGGAGGTGATATGGCGGGACTGCATCAGGTTCAGCACATCCACGGCCAGCGTACCCGGACGCACGCGGATACCGCCCGGCGTCATCACGTCGGCAATGCCGAGCGTGCGGACATCGACACCCATATCGAACACGCGACGCAGGTCGCCATCGGTGAAGATCCCCTGAATTTTCATCAGATCGTCGCACACGACCGTCATCCCCAGATTCTTACGGGTGATTTCCAGCAGCGCATCACGCAGGGAGGCTTCTTTACTGACGTGAGGGATCTCATCCCCGGTGTGCATAATATCGTTTACCCGCAGCAGGAGCTTGCGCCCCAGCGCGCCGCCCGGGTGGGAAAGCGCGAAATCTTCCGGCGTAAAGCCACGGGCTTCAAGCAGCGCCACGGCAAGCGCATCGCCCATGACCAGTGCAGCGGTGGTGCTGGAGGTCGGCGCCAGACCGAGCGGACAGGCCTCCTTAGGAACCTTCACGCACAGGTGAATATCGGCTGCACGCGCCATGCTGCTTTCCGGACGGCTGGTCATGCAAATCAGCGGCACCTGCAGTCGCTTCAGAACCGGGATGAGCGCCAGGATTTCATTGGACTCACCGGAGTTGGAGAGCGCGATGACGATATCCTGCGGCGTGACCATACCCAGGTCCCCGTGCGCGGCCTCCCCCGGGTGGACAAAGAAAGAAGAGGTGCCGGTACTGGCAAAGGTTGCCGCCATTTTGCGTCCAATGTGGCCGGACTTGCCCATCCCCATCACCACGACTTTGCCGGCGCAGTAGAATATCTTCTCACATGCCAGACTAAAATCCTGATTAATGTACTGATCTAACTGCGCCAGACCTTCACGTTCAATCTCCAGAACGTCTTTGCCTGCTTTCTGAAAGTCAAAACCCGGCTGCAATTCTATTTGCGACATAATGCGTTTCCGTTTACCCAGAGAGAAGAGGCGAGAGCCAGTACAGCATCGCCATCCATACGATAAATCCACCCGTCAGCAGCGCGCCTGCGCCTTTGCCGATCTGTCGTTGCCGCCGCCAGCAGAGCAGGGCAAAAATTACGCTGACCAGCAACATCACGCCGTAATCACGTGAGAACGCCAGAGGATTAAAGGGCCCTGGCGAAATCAGGGCTGGCAGGCCCATCACAATGGCGATATTAAAAATGTTAGAGCCGATGATATTACCAATGGCAATGTCATCCTCACCTTTACGGGCCCCCGCAATGGCGGTGGCCAGCTCCGGCAGGCTGGTGCCGATGGCAATCACCGTCAGGCCAATGGTCAGCTCGCTGATGGCAAAATAGTTCGCCAGCACCGTCGCGTTATCCACGACCATGCGCGTTGCCATCGGCATGATGATCAGCGCGACGCCCAGCCAGAGCAGGGCAACAGGCAGCGTGCCTTCTCGTGGAAGCTCGGCGACCTGCTCGCGCGTGAGGCTATCCTGACCCTGCTTTTCAGCCTGACGGGCGATTTTAACACTATACAGCAGCCAAATAACGGCCAGCGCCAGCAGGAAAATGCCGTCGCTGTAGCTCAGTACGCCATCGTAAAATACGCACCCTGCCAGCAGGCTTACGAGTAACATTAGCGGCAATTCACGGCGCAGAACATCAGAATGCACGCGAAAAGGATGGAGCAGCGCGGCCAGGCCTAAAATCAATAAAATATTGACGATGTTAGAGCCAATGGCGGTGCCGACTGCCAGGTCTACCTGACCATGCAGCGAGGCAGAGACAGAGACGATGATTTCAGGAAGCGACGTTCCTACGCTGACCACGGTCATCCCGATGACAACAGGCGGTACGCCACTCAGGCGACACAGGATAGATGCAGCAAACACTAAACGGTCAGCACTGTAGACCACCAACAGTAAACCAATTATTAACAGTGCTGTTGCTAAAAGCATCAAAAGTCCTTTCTTCAGGTATACTCGTCGGTCCATTGCTCGGGAATGGCTGGACTGCATACAGTCTGAGGCGTAACGAATTCCTAATTTTGACTTTATGCGCCGGAAAAGTAAAACAAATGCCAGCTTTCGCTAACCTCTACGGTTATTATTCTGTAAAAATGCGGAGTTTAGGGCTGATTCAGGCTACATGCCTTAACGTGAGCAGGATAAGAAAGGAACCATAAATGAGCCAAACCATGGCGAATTTAGTCGATGTCCGCGGGGTGAGTTTTTCTCGCGCCAACAGATTGATATTTGATGATATTTCGTTGACCGTGCCGCGTGGCAAAATTACTGCCATCATGGGGCCGTCCGGGATCGGTAAAACGACCCTGCTCCGCCTTATCGGTGGGCAGATCCCACCGGATAGCGGTGAAATCCTCTTTGATGGCGAAAACATCCCGGAGATGTCGCGCTCGCGCCTGTATACTGTTCGCAAACGCATGAGCATGCTCTTTCAGTCGGGGGCTTTGTTCACCGACATGAACGTCTTTGATAACGTTGCCTATCCGCTGCGCGAGCATACCAGCCTGCCGCCTGCGCTGCTGAAAAGCACGGTGATGATGAAGCTAGAAGCCGTCGGGCTGCGGGGCGCCGCGAAGCTGATGCCTTCGGAGCTGTCCGGCGGGATGGCGCGTCGTGCCGCGCTGGCGCGAGCCATCGCATTAGAACCTGATTTAATCATGTTCGACGAACCGTTTGTCGGGCAGGATCCCATCACGATGGGCGTGCTGGTGAAGCTCATCTCTGAGCTGAACAGCGCGCTTGGCGTCACCTGCATTGTGGTGTCTCACGATGTACCTGAAGTGTTGAGCATTGCCGATTACGCCTACATCGTAGCGGACAAAAAGATCGTCGCACACGGTAGCGCCCAGGCGCTGCAGGAAAATTGCGATCCGCGCGTGCGGCAGTTCCTCGACGGTATTGCCGATGGCCCTGTGCCGTTCCGCTATCCGGCGGGCGACTATCGTGACGATTTACTGGGAATAGGGAGTTAAGCCACTCATGCTGTTAAATGCGTTGGCCGCTCTCGGACACCGTGGCATAAAAACCATCAGGACGTTCGGGCGTGCCGGATTGATGTTATTCAACGCGCTGGTCGGCAAGCCGGAATTCCGTAAGCACGCGCCGCTATTGGTGCGTCAGCTTTATAACGTCGGCGTGCTGTCGATGCTCATCATCATTGTCTCCGGTCTGTTTATCGGTATGGTGCTGGGTCTGCAGGGCTACCTGGTGCTGACAACCTACAGTGCGGAAACCAGCCTCGGGATGCTGGTGGCGCTCTCGCTGCTGCGTGAACTGGGGCCCGTTGTGGCGGCGCTGCTGTTCGCCGGGCGCGCGGGGTCGGCCTTAACGGCTGAAATTGGCCTGATGCGCGCGACCGAGCAGCTCTCCAGCATGGAGATGATGGCGGTCGATCCGCTGCGTCGCGTGATCTCGCCGCGTTTCTGGGCCGGGGTCATCTCTTTACCGCTGCTGACGATTCTGTTTGTCGCCGTGGGGATCTGGGGCGGTTCGCTGGTCGGCGTGCACTGGAAAGGCATTGATGCCGGTTTCTTCTGGTCTGCCATGCAGGACGCCATTGATCTGCGAATGGATCTGATTAACTGCCTGATTAAGAGCGTGGTATTTGCCATTACGGTCACCTGGATTGCATTGTTCAATGGTTACGATGCCATCCCGACGTCGGCGGGCATTAGCCGCGCAACTACACGTACAGTCGTTCATTCGTCGCTGGCCGTACTGGGTCTGGATTTTGTGCTCACCGCACTGATGTTTGGGAATTGAGTTCATGCAAACGAGAAAAAATGAAATTTGGGTCGGTGTATTCCTGCTGCTGGCGCTGCTGGCCGCGCTGTTTATCTGCCTGAGAGCGGCGGATATCACGTCTGTGCGCACCGAGCCGACGTATCGCATCTATGCCACCTTCGATAACATCGGCGGGCTGAAGGCGCGTTCACCGGTCCGTATTGGCGGCGTGGTGATCGGACGCGTATCTGACATTACGCTGGATGAGAAGACCTATCTGCCACGTGTCGCGATGGATATCGAAGAGCGTTACAACCACATTCCGGACACCAGCTCCCTTTCTATCCGGACTTCCGGTCTGCTGGGCGAACAATATCTGGCGCTTAACGTCGGTTTTGAAGACCCCGAGCTGGGAACGACTATCCTTAAGGACGGGAGCGTGATCCAGGACACCAAGTCCGCCATGGTGCTGGAAGATATGATTGGTCAGTTCCTTTACAACAGTAAAGGGGATGATAAAAAGTCTGACAATGCCCCTGCGCAGAGTGAAGACCATACCAATGCTGCGCCGACCCCAGGTGCTGCGAATTAATATCAGGAGAAGTCATTCATGTTTAAACGACTGTTAATGGTTGCCATGCTGGTTATTGCCCCTCTCACCGCGGTGCACGCGGCGGATCAGAGTAACCCGTACAAACTGATGGACGAAGCCGCGAAGAAAACCTTCGATCGTCTTAAAAACGAGCAGCCTAAGATTCGTGCTAATCCTGATTACCTGCGTGACGTGGTTGACCAGGAGCTGCTGCCGTACGTGCAGATCAAATATGCGGGAGCCCTGGTGCTGGGCCGCTATTACAAAGACGCAACCCCGGCGCAGCGTGATGCCTATTTTGCCGCTTTCCGTGAATACCTGAAGCAGGCGTATGGTCAGGCGCTGGCGATGTACCACGGTCAGACCTATCAGATCGCCCCGGAGCAGCCGCTGGGTGATGCGACCATCGTCCCTATTCGCGTAACGATCAACGATCCTAATGGTCGTCCGCCGGTGCGTCTGGATTTCCAGTGGCGTAAAAACAGCCAGACCGGCCACTGGCAGGCGTATGACATGATCGCCGAAGGCGTAAGCATGATCACCACCAAACAGAACGAGTGGAGCGACCTGCTGCGCACCAAGGGGATTGATGGCCTGACCGCGCAGCTGCAGTCCATCGCTCGTCAGAAAATTAGTCTGGACGAGAAGAAGTAATGTCACAGCAACTCAGCTGGTCGCGTGAAGGCGAGACATTAAAGCTGTCCGGTGAGCTGGATCAGGATCTGCTGAACCCGTTATGGGATAAACGCCATGAGGCCATGCAGGGCGTGACGGTTATTGACTTAACCGACGTCACGCGGGTAGATACGGCAGGCGTTGCACTGCTTGCCCATCTGGTTGCGGTAGGGAAAAAGCAGGGGGCGAGCGTCACGCTTCGCGGCGCGAGCGAGAATGTCGTGACTCTGGCGCAGCTCTACAATCTCCCTCAGGACGTACTGCCTCGTTAATATTTTCAGTGCGTTACTTCCGAAAGCCCTGACAGTTTCATCGTCGGGGCTTTTTGCTTGTTTAAGACGACGCCACTTTGCTCTAAGATGTTGGGCTTGTTTTCACTATCAGATGATTAAGAGCCCATGGAAAATCATGAAATCCAGACAGTGCTGATGAATGCACTCTCCCTTCAGGAAGCCCACGTCACAGGCGATGGCAGTCACTTCCAGGTTATTGCTGTGGGTGAGATGTTCGACGGTATGAGCCGTGTGAAGAAACAGCAGGCTGTGTACGCGCCGCTGATGGAATATATTGCGGATAACCGCATCCACGCCCTGTCGATTAAAGCGTTCACCCCGCAAGAGTGGGCACGCGATCGCAAACTAAACGGTTTTTGAGCTGAGGGCGACAGGCCCGCAGCACGGTTGAATTTATAAGAGAGCACACCATGGATAAATTTCGTGTACAGGGGCCAACGCGTCTCCAGGGCGAAGTCACAATTTCTGGCGCGAAAAACGCCGCGCTGCCCATCCTCTTTGCTGCGCTGCTTGCGGAAGAGCCAGTAGAGATTCAGAACGTACCGAAGCTGAAAGATATCGACACCACCATGAAGCTGCTCACCCAGTTGGGCACGAAAGTCGAGCGTAACGGTTCCGTCTGGATCGACGCCAGCAAGGTGAATAACTTCTCTGCCCCTTACGATCTGGTGAAAACCATGCGTGCTTCCATCTGGGCGCTTGGCCCGCTGGTGGCGCGTTTCGGTCAGGGTCAGGTCTCGCTGCCGGGTGGTTGCGCTATCGGTGCGCGTCCGGTTGACCTGCACATCTTTGGCCTGGAAAAACTGGGCGCAGAGATCAAGCTGGAAGAAGGCTACGTGAAAGCGTCCGTCAATGGTCGTCTGAAAGGCGCGCACATTGTTATGGACAAAGTGAGCGTGGGCGCAACGGTGACCATTATGTCTGCGGCAACGCTGGCAGAAGGGACCACGATCATCGAAAACGCCGCGCGTGAACCGGAGATTGTGGATACTGCCAACTTCCTCGTGGCGCTGGGTGCGAAGATCTCTGGTCAGGGTACCGACCGCATCACCATCGAAGGCGTTGAGCGTCTGGGCGGGGGTGTCTATCGCGTACTGCCGGACCGTATCGAAACCGGTACCTTCCTGATCGCTGCTGCGATCTCTGGCGGGAAAATTGTTTGTCGCAACGCGCAGCCAGATACCCTGGATGCAGTGCTGGCGAAACTGCGCGATGCGGGTGCGGATATCGAAATCGGTGAAGACTGGATCAGCCTTGATATGCATGGACAGCGTCCAAAAGCGGTCAATGTGCGTACGGCACCGCATCCGGCGTTCCCAACTGACATGCAGGCACAGTTCACCTTGTTGAACCTGGTCGCCGAAGGGACCGGCTTTATCACGGAAACCATTTTCGAGAACCGCTTTATGCACGTACCGGAGCTGATCCGTATGGGGGCACGTGCCGAGATCGAAAGTAATACCGTGATTTGCCACGGCGTTGAGAAACTGTCCGGTGCTCAGGTGATGGCAACCGATCTGCGTGCGTCTGCCAGCCTGGTGTTGGCGGGTTGTATCGCGGAAGGCACAACGATCGTGGATCGTATTTATCACATCGATCGTGGCTATGAGCGTATCGAAGATAAACTGCGCGCGCTGGGTGCCAATATCGAGCGTGTGAAGGGCGAGTAATCGTTCCGGCAGCCCCCTGCCAGAAATGACCGGGGGGTTGCTGTTCCTGTCAAAAAAACCTTATTCCTGCGATTCTTTTTTTACTTTTCTCTGGCGAATCATGCGCGATCTGTCGATAAATTCATGGGTGACAGGATCGTGGTAGCGCGAAGGCCAAATCACCCACGGATGCGTGTCCAGCGCCGTTGCGATAATTAATTCTCCTTTTGGCCAGGGGCGGGTGAGGGCGTTTGCCAGAGTTGAAGAACTCAGTCCATGGCGGCGGGACTCTGCTGCCAGTGAAGTGCCTTTTTTGCGCAGTGCGGCAATAATATCAGCCGTGTGCCAGTCGATAAATTTCGTATCCATAACGCCGTCCTTAAGTTCGGATTCACCTACGCCGTTTCTTCTGAAACGACGGGTTTACTATACCCATTTCGAACTCTTGTTCTAAAAAGTTCGCGTTACTTGAAGGAATATTCAGAATAAGACATGGCTTTATTCATGCGGTCTCTAAACCGATGAATTTACATGAACGCGGAATTTACTGGTGTGTACTGGAATCTCCCCGCCAGGTTCGCAGGGAGAAAAAGGGAGATTAACGGTCGCGCTGAACGGCGATGTGGGCAAGGCCAATCAGTGCCTCGCGCCATGGGCTGTCTGGAATGACCTGAAGGGCCTCGATGGCCTTGTCGGCTTCTTCTTCTGCACGCTGACGCGTCCATTCCAGCGATCCGCAGATTGCCATGGTTTCCAGTACAGGTTCCAGAAGATGGCGGCCATTTCCCTGCTCAATCGCTTCACGGATCATCTTCGCCTGGTCGGCCGTTCCGTTACGCATGGCGTGGAGCAGCGGCAGGGTCGGTTTGCCTTCGTTCAGGTCATCGCCAACGTTTTTGCCGAGCGTCTCGCCGTCCGCACTGTAGTCCAGCAGATCGTCAATCAGCTGGAAGGCTGTGCCCAGATAGCGGCCATAGTCCTGCAGGCCTTTTTCCTGCGCTTCGGTACAGCCCGCCAAAATGCCGGAACACTGGGCCGCCGCTTCAAACAGGCGCGCGGTTTTGCTGTAGATGACGCGCATGTAGTTTTCTTCAGTAATGTCCGGGTCGTTGACGTTCATCAGCTGCAGCACTTCGCCTTCAGCGATGACGTTAACGGCTTCGGACATCACTTCCAGCACTTTCAGGGAACCCAGGCTGGTCATCATCTGGAAGGCGCGGGTATAGATGAAATCCCCCACCAGGACGCTGGCTGCGTTCCCGAACGCGGCGTTAGCCGTGGCTTTGCCACGACGCATATCCGATTCATCCACCACATCGTCGTGCAGAAGCGTCGCCGTGTGGATAAATTCGATGAGCGCGGCGATAGTGATGTGGGCATTTCCCTGATAGCCAACGGCTCTGGCAGCCAGAATAGCAATCATCGGACGAATGCGTTTACCGCCGCCGCTGACAATGTAATAGCCCAACTGATTGATCAGCTGAACGTCAGAGTTGAGTTGCTCCAGGATTGCTGCATTCACACCCGCCATATCTTGCGCGGTTAACTCGTTGATTTTTTCTAAATTCATCGCAAAAGCCGGGCTTTTTATCCTGTTGATCCCATCTTCAATGGGGTAACGAAGGGTTTCGGTTTATCAATAGTAGTGCTGATTGTACTGAAAAAACGGCTCAGATAAACGTTACCGTACGTGTTGTGTTTTTTTTCTTCATGTATTGACGGTAGCACTTGTCAAAGGCTCGCGTTTTGCGTAATATTCGCGCCCTATTGTGAATATTTATAGCGCACTCTGATTCATACGAGGACGTGCGCGGAAGCGGAGTTTATATGTACGCGGTTTTCCAAAGTGGTGGTAAACAACACCGAGTAAGCGAAGGTCAGACCGTTCGCCTGGAAAAGCTGGACATCGCAACTGGCGAATCTGTTGAGTTCGCAGAAGTTCTGATGATCGCAAACGGTGAAGAAGTCAAAATCGGCGTTCCTTTCGTTGATGGCGGCGTTATCAAAGCTGAAGTTGTTGCACACGGTCGTGGCGAGAAAGTTAAAATCGTTAAGTTTCGTCGTCGTAAGCACTACCGTAAGCAGCAGGGCCACCGTCAGTGGTTCACTGATGTGAAAATTACTGGCATCAGCGCCTAAGACCTGAGGAGAGATTTAAATGGCACATAAAAAGGCTGGCGGCTCCACACGTAACGGTCGCGATTCAGAAGCTAAACGCCTGGGCGTTAAGCGTTTCGGTGGCGAATCCGTTCTGGCGGGTAGCATCATCGTTCGTCAACGTGGTACCAAATTCCACGCTGGCAACAACGTAGGTTGCGGTCGTGACCACACTCTGTTTGCTAAAGCAGACGGTAAAGTGAAATTTGAAGTTAAAGGCCCGAACAACCGTAAATACATCAGCATCGTTGCTGAGTAAGGTTTTCTCGGTCCGGTAACGGATTAAAGCCCCGCACCCTGTTGCGGGGCTTTTTACATTGGAAACCCGGTAATTTTTTCTGTAGGGAAAACGGGCATGAAGCAGCAGGCCGGCATAGGAATTCTTTTGGCGCTCACAACCGCAATGTGCTGGGGTGCGCTGCCAATTGCAATGAAGCAGGTACTGGAAGTGATGGAGCCGCCTACGGTGGTCTTTTATCGCTTTCTGATGGCAAGCATCGGCCTCGTGGCGATTCTGGCCATCAAAGGTAAGCTTCCACCCTTGCGGCTCTTCCGTAAACCGCGCTGGCTGGTGTTGCTGGCTATCGCAACGGGCGGTCTGTTCGGTAACTTCATCCTGTTCAGCTCTTCCCTGCAATATCTCAGCCCCACGGCGTCGCAGGTGATTGGTCAGCTTTCGCCGGTGGGCATGATGGTCGCCAGCGTCTTTATCCTCAAGGAGAAGATGCGCGGTACGCAGATTATCGGGGCGAGCATGCTGTTGTGCGGTCTGGTGATGTTCTTCAACACCAGTCTGATCGAGATTTTTACCCGCCTGACGGATTACACCTGGGGTGTCATTTTCGGTGTGGGGGCAGCAACGGTCTGGGTGAGCTATGGCGTCGCGCAAAAGGTGTTATTGCGTCGGCTTGCCTCACAGCAGATCCTCTTTTTGCTGTACACTTTGTGTACAATAGCATTGCTGCCATTAGCGAAGCCGGGCGTGATTACCCAGCTTAGCGACTGGCAACTGGCGTGCCTCATTTTTTGTGGGCTGAACACGCTGGTCGGTTATGGCGCGCTGGCCGAAGCGATGGCGCGCTGGCAGGCAGCACAGGTGAGCGCGTTGATCACGCTTACCCCGCTGTTTACGCTGTTATTTTCAGATTTGTTATCAATGGCCTGGCCCGATGTCTTCGTCAGACCGATGCTCAACCTGTTGGGTTATCTCGGTGCGTTTGTCGTGGTTGCGGGCGCGATGTATTCCGCCATTGGTCATCGTCTTTGGGGACGTTGGCGCAAAAATGAAGCGGTTGTAGTAGTCCCCCGCTCAGGCGAATGAGTTACGGAGAGTAAAATGAAGTTTGTTGATGAAGCGACGATCCTGGTCGTGGCTGGTGATGGCGGCAACGGTTGCGTGAGCTTCCGTCGTGAAAAGTATATCCCTCGTGGCGGTCCTGATGGCGGCGACGGTGGGGATGGTGGTGACGTGTGGCTGGAGGCGGATGAGAACCTCAACACGCTGATCGACTACCGTTTCGAAAAATCCTTCCGCGCCGAACGTGGCCAGAATGGCCAGAGCCGTGACTGTACCGGGAAACGCGGTAAAGACGTCACCATTAAAGTTCCGGTCGGTACGCGTGTGATTGACCAGGGGACGGGTGAAACCATGGGCGACATGACCAAACACGGTCAGCGCCTGATGGTGGCGAAAGGCGGCTGGCACGGTCTGGGTAACAGCCGTTTCAAATCTTCCGTTAACCGTACGCCGCGTCAGAAAACGATGGGTACGCCGGGCGATAAGCGCGACCTGCAGCTGGAACTGATGCTTCTGGCTGACGTGGGTATGCTGGGTATGCCAAACGCAGGTAAATCGACGTTTATTCGCGCGGTTTCTGCGGCGAAGCCAAAAGTGGCTGACTATCCGTTTACCACGCTGGTACCAAGCCTGGGCGTTGTCCGTATGGATAACGAGAAGAGCTTCGTGGTCGCCGATATTCCGGGCCTGATTGAAGGCGCCGCGGAAGGGGCGGGTCTGGGCATTCGCTTCCTGAAACACCTTGAGCGCTGCCGCGTGCTGCTGCACCTCATTGATATCGATCCTATCGACGGTTCCGATCCGGTTGAAAACGCCCGCATCATCGTTGGCGAGCTGGAGAAATACAGCGAGAAACTGGCGAACAAACCACGCTGGCTGGTCTTCAACAAGATCGACCTGATGGACAAAGCCGAAGCGGAAGCAAAAGCGAAAGCCATTGCTGAAGCGATGGGTTGGGAAGATAAATACTACCTGATCTCTGCGGCAAGCCAGGTTGGCGTGAAAGATCTGTGCTGGGATGTGATGACCTTCATCATTGAGAACCCAATTGTTCAGGCGGAAGAAGTCAAACAGCCTGAAAAAGTCGAATTCATGTGGGATGACTACCACCGCCAGCAGCTCGAAGAGCTGGAAGCGGAAGAAGACGATGAAGACTGGGATGATGACTGGGATGAAGACGACGAAGAAGGCGTCGAGTTCATCTACAAGCACTAATCGCTGTTCAAAGCCCCCGTTATGGGGGCTTTTTTTATTCCAGCGTTGCGGGCAGCCAGCAGCTGGCGATTAAGCCACCTTCAGCGCCATTCTCAAGCGTTAGCCTGCCGTGGTGGAGCTGGAGGATGCGCTGCACGATGCTCAGGCCCAGACCACTGCCTCCGTAGCGCTGGTCAAGACGGCGGAATGGCTCGGTAATTGACTGTCGGTGCGCTTCATCAATTCCGGGACCCTGATCGATAACGCTAATCTGCGTCCCGCCGTCGACCTCGGTTAATGTCACTGTAATCGTTGTCCCTGCCGGGCTGTAGCGCCCGGCATTCTCCAGCAGGTTGCGCAGCATGAGGCGCAGGAGAACGGCGTCTCCCTGAACCGTGAGCGCGCTTTTAGCGGGCCAAATCACCGTATGCTCTTTGGCTTCATGCCCCAGGCCGAGAGGTTCAATGATATTTTCCGTCCAGTTCACGGTTTCGTAGTGTCCGCTCGCCATGGCCTGTCCGGCCCGGGCCAGCATCAGCAGCTGTTCGACGGTATGCATGAGCTGATCGATACGGCTAATCAGCGTGGCGGCCTGTGGTGCACCTGACTGCGACATCAGCTCCAGATGGAGCCGGATGCCAGCAAGAGGCGTTCTCAGCTCGTGAGCGGCGTCTGCGGTGAAGAGACGTTCCTGCTTAATGGTGCTATCCAGCCGGGCCAGCAGCTGGTTCAGAGAGGTCGTCACCGCGCCAATTTCTTCCATGTCGGAAAACATGGGAAGCGGTGTTAAGTTATCGGCTGAACGGTTAGCGAGGCTGGCGCGGAGTTTATTCAGCGGCCGGGTTATCCAGGTGACCGCCCAGAAAGAGAAGAGTAGGGTAAAGCCAACCATCACCAGGGAAGGGACCAGCAGCGAGGCAATCGCTTCGCGTATCTCTTTCTCAACGTGATTATTGCGCGCTTTCGCTGACAGCGTTTCGTTGACCAGAAAACCAATCTGTTCACGGCTTTCATGCCATAGCCAGATGACGCTTATCAGCTGGAAAAACAGGAGAATGACCGCCAGCAGTACCATCAGACGCCGACGCATGCTGTTCATTTCTGGCTCTCCAGACGATAGCCGACGCCGCGAACGGTTTTGATCCTGTCTTTACCGAGCTTACGCCGCAGATTATGGATGTGGACCTCAAGGGTATTTGACCCGGGATCGTCCTGCCAGGAGTAGATATCCTGCTGGAGCGTTTCTCTGTGTACCGTTTGCCCGCTGCGCATGATCAGACGCGTAAGCAAGGCGAACTCTTTTGGCGTGACCTCTACGGCCTGATCCTGTTGCAGCACCTGCTGGGTTTGCAAATTCAGCGTAATGTCGCCGTCGGTCAGTAAGTTATCACTATGGCCCTGATAACGGCGAATCAACGCTCGCACCCGTGCCTGCAGCTCCGCGAGCGCGAAAGGCTTCACCAGATAATCATCTGCGCCTGCATCGAGGCCGGTGATACGATCTTCAATGGCATCACGTGCCGTCAGGATCAGGACGGGATTGTTGATGCCGCGACGTCGCCACTGGCTGAGCAGCGTGGCGCCGTCTTTATCCGGCAAGCCCAAATCGAGGATCACCAGGCTGTATTCGCCGCTCTGGATCAGGGCATCCGCCTCTGCTGCGGTGCCTGCACAGTCGAGAGCATACCCTTCATTGGCCAGCCCCAGCGCCAGCCCTTCCTGCAATAACAGATCGTCTTCAACTATAAGTAGTTTCATCGCTAGTTATTCTGGTAGATGTCCTTATAAAGCCTGCTTTCGAAGCGAACCAGCGGAATACGACGATTGCGCTGATCGGTCGGTTCGACGGCATAGCCGGAAAGATACTGCACGAATGCCATGCGCTGTCCGCTGGCGGTAGTGATGAAGCCTGCAAGGTTGTAAACCCCCTGCAGTGAGCCTGTTTTCGCGGAGACTTTGCCATCCACGCCGGCAGCGTGAAGCCCCGCACGGTACTGCAGTGAACCGTCATGTCCGGCCAGCGGCAGCATTGAAATAAAGTTTAGCTCAGTGTCATGCTGTGCAATGTACTGAAGCACCTGCATCATCGTGGCCGGAGAGATCAAATTATGGCGCGACAGGCCGGAGCCATCGACGGCGATGGTATTACCCAGATCGATCCCCGCCTGCTGGCGCAGAATCTGACGCACCGCGTCTGAGCCCGCGCGCCAGGTTCCCGGCACGCCGAAACGGGCGTGGCCAATCATGCGGAACACCGTATCGGCAATCATATTGTCCGACTTTTTCAGCATAATTCGCAGTAAATCGTGCAGCGGCGCAGACTGTTTGCTGGCGATGACCGTGCCGGGCTGGTTGACCTGCGTCTGACGAAGCAGGGTGCCGGAATAGGTTATTCCCGCTTGTTTCAGCTCATCTTTCAGAATGGCGCCTGCATAGCTTGCGCCATCCTGTATTGCAAAGGCCAGCGGCAGCGGATCGGCGCGCTGCGTCAGGCAGCCGGTGAGCGTGAAGCGGTTAAGGTCGCCTGGCACCACATCCAGTTCGCAATACTGGGCATCGGGGGAACCCTTGGCCAGCGTGCGAACCTGGCTAAACATGGTGACCGGGTAGTAGGACGCGATGCGGATAAACGCTAAGTCATCCGGCTTTGGCGCACTGTAAAGCGAAACCGAGAAGCAGTTGCGGTCAACAATCGCGGCGGCGGGCGGGGCGCTAAAACACTGCGTCATGTCGTTCCACGGCCAGCCCGGGGCTTTGTCGTGGCTGGCAAAGATGGACGTGTCGATCAGTACATTGCCGTCAATTTTCTGCACGCCGGTTTTTTTCAGTACCGCGACCATATTGCGGATATCCTGGCGTTTAAAGGTTGGATCGCCGCCAAAACGGGCGATAAGATCGCCTTTCAGTTCGCCACCCTCAACGTTACCTTTGGTTTCAAGGGTGGTCGTAAAACGGAAGTCAGGCCCGAGCTGGAGCAGAGCGGCGAGGGCGGTGATCACCTTTTGGGTACTGGCAGGCAGCGCCATCTGTTGACTGTGATAGTCAATCTCGGGAGCCTGTGCGCCAACCTTCTGCACCATCAGGGCGAGGTTCGCGCCTGCGGGAAGCTGATTAATGTACTCATCAACATTCGCGGCCTGGGCGGTGAACGTTATACTGGTAGTCAATCCGATGATAAAACTGGAAAATCGCATAATCTCGCGCTAACAACCCGAAAACAAACCGTCATACTACGGTGCATGGCACTGCAAAGTAAACGATGACCCATAGTGAACTTCGCGGTAAAATGCGTATCAAATTGAAAAATTGCTGCTGACCTGGGGCGTTGCTCCCGGGTCGGTTTTCTTTTTGCTTCTGGCCTGTTCAGGTGGGCTGGAGCAGGGAACACTGCTCCCAACAGGAATGTTTAAGAGGTATAACAAATGCAAGCTATTCCGATGACCTTACGTGGTGCCGAAAAACTGCGCGAAGAGCTGGATTTTCTGAAATCCGTACGTCGCCCTGAAATCATCGCCGCTATCGCGGAAGCGCGTGAGCATGGCGACCTGAAAGAGAACGCTGAATACCACGCCGCGCGTGAGCAGCAGGGCTTCTGTGAAGGGCGTATTAAAGATATCGAGGCAAAACTGTCCAATGCACAGGTTATCGATATCACCAAAATGCCGAATAATGGCCGTGTGATTTTTGGTTCAACCGTTACCGTGCTGAACCTGGACAACGACGAAGAGCAGACCTATCGCATCGTGGGTGATGATGAAGCTGACTTCAAACAGAACCTGATTTCGGTGAACTCACCGATTGCTCGCGGCCTGATTGGCAAAGAGCAGGACGATGTTGTCACCATCCGCACCCCTGGTGGTGAAGTGGAATACGAAATTATTAAGGTTGAATACCTGTAATTCGCTTCTCTACTAAGATGTTGATACATTGTAAAGAAAAGAAAAAGGCCGCGTAGCGGCCTTTTATCAACTCAAGGAGCATGGCATTTTGCTCGCCTGCTGACAGAAATCCCTCGTTTCACACAGAAAATGTGTTTAATTCAGGATATCCTTAACGTGGCAGCGAGATTTTACGCTCTTTAGATGGGCGGTAGAGCACCAGCGTTTTACCGATGACCTGTACATTACAGGCGCCGGTTTCGCGCACGATGGCTTCCACGATCAGGTTTTTAGTGTCTCTGTCTTCAGAGGCGATTTTCACCTTGATCAGCTCGTGGTGTTCCAGCGCTTGTTCAATCTCGGCAAGCACCCCTTCGGTCAAACCATTGTTGCCAAGCATCACTACAGGCTTGAGCGGATGTGCCAGACCTTTAAGGTGCTGTTTTTGTTTAGTACTCAGATTCATCGTATATTTTTGCTTACGTTGGGATTGAAAACGGTTCATTCTACCGCCATCTCCCTTATATCGCCAAATAGCTGCGTAGAAATTTACGTCACAGGCAAGCAACGATGAACCAGGACGGAAATGTTAAATGACAGGTAAAAAGCGTTCTGCCAGCTCCAGCCGCTGGCTCCAGGAACACTTTAGCGATAAATATG
Source organism: Enterobacter sp. GER_MD16_1505_Eko_090 (assembly GCF_003331015.1). NCBI lineage: Bacteria > Pseudomonadati > Pseudomonadota > Gammaproteobacteria > Enterobacterales > Enterobacteriaceae > Enterobacter > Enterobacter sp. GER_MD16_1505_Eko_090. Next base: position 104,322 of record NZ_PUQF01000013.1, read on the forward strand.
TTCAACAGGCACAGAAAAAGGGGTTGCGTTCCCGTGCCTGGTTTAAACTTGATGAAATACAGCAAAGTGACAAACTTTTTAAGCCGGGGATGACGGTTGTTGACCTCGGTGCAGCACCTGGCGGATGGTCCCAGTATGCGGTAACGCAGATCGGCGGAACGGGCCGAATCATCGCGTGCGATCTTTTACCAATGGATCCCATCGTCGGTGTCGACTTCCTTCAGGGCGACTTTCGTGATGAATTAGTGCTGAAAGCGTTACTTGATCGTGTAGGTGACAGTAAGGTCCAGGTTGTCATGTCAGATATGGCACCAAATATGTGCGGAACACCGGCGGTGGATATCCCCCGCGCCATGTATCTGGTGGAGCTAGCGTTAGAAATGTGTCGTGATGTACTAGCGCCTGGTGGTAGTTTTGTTGTGAAGGTGTTTCAGGGCGAAGGTTTCGAGGAGTATCTTAAGGAAATTCGCTCCCTGTTTGCGAAGGTCAAAGTTCGTAAGCCGGACTCTTCCCGGGCCCGTTCCCGTGAAGTGTATATTGTAGCGACCGGGCGAAAATGATAACCGGGAGATTTCAGACGAAAGTTTGAATGAAACTGGATATAGAGTATCCTGACGCTGTTTTTAACACAGTTGTAATATGAGGTTAATCCCTTGAGTGACATGGCGAAAAACCTAATACTCTGGCTGGTCATTGCCGTTGTGCTGATGTCAGTATTCCAGAGCTTTGGGCCCAGCGAGTCGAATGGCCGCAAGGTGGATTATTCTACCTTCCTGCAGGAGGTCAATCAGGACCAGGTTCGCGAAGCGCGTATCAACGGACGTGAGATCAACGTTACCAAGAAAGATAGTAACCGTTACACGACTTACATCCCGGTGAACGATCCTAAGCTGCTTGATAACCTTCTGACCAAAAACGTCAAGGTGGTAGGTGAACCGCCAGAAGAACAAAGCCTGCTGGCTACTATCTTCATTTCCTGGTTCCCGATGCTGCTTCTTATCGGCGTCTGGATCTTCTTTATGCGCCAGATGCAGGGCGGCGGTGGCAAAGGTGCCATGTCGTTCGGTAAGAGCAAGGCGCGTATGTTGACGGAAGATCAGATCAAGACCACTTTTGCGGACGTTGCCGGGTGTGACGAAGCGAAAGAAGAGGTCGGTGAACTGGTTGAATACCTGCGTGAGCCGAGCCGTTTCCAGAAACTGGGCGGTAAAATCCCGAAAGGCGTGCTGATGGTTGGCCCTCCGGGTACCGGTAAAACCCTGCTGGCGAAAGCCATCGCGGGTGAAGCGAAGGTGCCGTTCTTTACTATTTCAGGTTCAGACTTCGTCGAAATGTTCGTGGGTGTTGGTGCATCTCGTGTGCGTGACATGTTCGAGCAGGCCAAGAAGGCAGCACCGTGCATTATCTTCATCGATGAAATCGACGCCGTAGGCCGCCAGCGTGGCGCAGGCCTGGGCGGTGGTCACGATGAACGTGAACAGACGCTGAACCAGATGCTGGTTGAGATGGACGGCTTCGAAGGTAACGAAGGTATCATCGTTATCGCGGCAACTAACCGTCCGGACGTACTTGACCCGGCGCTGCTGCGTCCAGGCCGTTTCGACCGTCAGGTTGTTGTCGGTCTACCGGATGTTCGCGGTCGTGAACAAATTCTGAAAGTTCACATGCGTCGCGTACCGCTGGCACCAGATATCGACGCGGCAATCATTGCGCGCGGTACTCCGGGCTTCTCCGGTGCGGATCTCGCTAACCTGGTCAACGAAGCTGCACTGTTTGCCGCTCGCGGTAACAAGCGCGTCGTGTCGATGGTGGAGTTCGAGAAAGCGAAAGATAAGATCATGATGGGTGCGGAACGTCGCTCCATGGTGATGACGGAAGCGCAGAAAGAATCCACGGCTTACCACGAAGCGGGTCACGCGATTATCGGTCGCCTGGTGCCGGAACACGATCCGGTGCATAAAGTGACGATTATTCCGCGCGGTCGTGCGCTGGGTGTGACCTTCTTCCTGCCTGAAGGCGACGCGATCAGCGCCAGCCGTCAGAAGCTGGAAAGCCAGATCTCAACCCTGTACGGCGGCCGTCTGGCGGAAGAGATTATCTACGGTCCGGAACATGTTTCTACCGGTGCGTCGAACGACATTAAAGTGGCGACAAACCTGGCACGTAACATGGTGACTCAGTGGGGCTTCTCCGACAAACTCGGTCCGCTGCTCTATGCAGAGGAAGAGGGCGAAGTGTTCCTGGGCCGCTCCGTGGCAAAAGCGAAACATATGTCCGATGAAACGGCTCGTATCATCGACCAGGAAGTGAAAGCGCTGATTGAACGTAACTACGGTCGCGCGCGTCAGATCCTGAATGACAACATGGACATTCTGCATTCCATGAAAGATGCGCTCATGAAATATGAGACCATCGATGCACCGCAGATTGACGACCTGATGGCGCGCCGCGAAGTGCGTCCGCCAGCAGGCTGGGAAGACCCAGGCGCTTCCAATAACTCTGACAACAATGGCACCCCGCGTGCACCGCGTCCGGTTGATGAACCGCGTACGCCAAACCCGGGCAACACCATGTCAGAACAGTTGGGCGATAAGTAAGTCACTGCTGTTGAAGCGTTTGTTTGTACCTCAAACCCTGGAGCTTGCTCCGGGGTTTTTCATTTCTGTTTAACCATTTAGATATCAGGGATTTCGCCATGAAATTATTCGCTCAGGACTCGCATCTCGATCTTTCACATCCCCATGTGATGGGGATCCTGAATGTTACCCCTGACTCCTTCTCTGACGGCGGCACGCATAACACGCTTATCGAGGCGGTTAAGCATGCGAATTTAATGATTAATGCAGGTGCCACCATCATTGACGTTGGCGGCGAATCGACGCGTCCCGGTGCGGCGGACGTGTCTGTGGAAGAAGAGCTGGCGCGCGTGGTGCCGGTCGTTGAAGCAATCGCACAGCGGTTTGAAGTGTGGATCTCAGTAGATACCTCCAAACCGGAAGTGATCCGAGAAGTGGCGAAAGTGGGCGCTCACATTATCAATGATATTCGTTCACTTACCGAGCCGGGAGCGATTGAGGCGGCTGCGGAAACCGGGCTGCCGGTTTGCCTGATGCATATGCAGGGGCAACCGAAAACCATGCAGGACGCGCCGAAGTATGACGATGTCTTTGCCGACGTAAATCGCTTCTTTATTGAGCATATCGAACGTTGTGAACGTGCCGGTATCCCAAAAGAGAAATTGCTGCTCGACCCGGGGTTCGGTTTCGGTAAAAATCTCTCACACAACTATGCGCTGCTTGCGCGCTTATCGGAATTTCATCACTTTGGCCTGCCGCTGCTGGTGGGGATGTCGAGAAAGTCGATGATTGGCCAGTTGCTGAATGTAGGCCCGAGCGAACGCCTGAGCGGCAGCCTGGCCTGCGCGGTGATTGCGGCGATGCAGGGTGCGCACATCATTCGTGTCCATGACGTCAAAGAAACAGTAGAAGCCATGCGTGTGGTGGAAGCCACACTGGCAGCGAAGGAAAACAAACGCTATGAGTAATCGTAAATATTTTGGTACCGACGGTATCCGTGGGCGCGTAGGCGATGCTCCCATCACCCCTGATTTTGTCCTGAAGCTCGGCTGGGCTGCCGGCAAGGTTCTGGCGCGTCATGGCTCACGTAAAATTATCATCGGTAAAGACACCCGTATTTCCGGCTATATGCTGGAATCCGCGCTGGAAGCGGGGCTGGCGGCGGCTGGACTGTCCGCCTCTTTTACAGGCCCAATGCCAACGCCTGCGGTCGCGTATCTGACGCGCACCTTCCGTGCGGAAGCGGGGATTGTCATCTCGGCCTCTCACAACCCGTTCTACGACAACGGCATTAAATTCTTCTCTATTGATGGCACCAAGCTGCCGGATGAGGTGGAAGAAGCCATTGAAGCTGAAATGGAAAAAGAGATCACCTGTGTTGATTCCGCAGAGCTGGGTAAAGCGAACCGTATCGTTGATGCGGCGGGTCGCTATATCGAATTCTGTAAAGGCACCTTCCCGAATGAGCTGAGCCTGGCGCACCTCAAAATTGTGGTGGACTGCGCAAATGGCGCGACCTACCACATTGCCCCGAATGTCTTCCGCGAGCTCGGTGCGAAAGTGATCGCCATTGGCTGTGAGCCGGATGGTCTGAACATCAACGAGCAGGTCGGTGCGACGGACGTTCGTGCCCTGCAGGCGCGCGTTCTGGCAGAAAAAGCCGATCTGGGCATTGCGCTGGACGGCGACGGTGACCGCGTGATCATGGTTGATCACGAAGGTAACAAGGTCGACGGCGACCAGATCCTCTACATTATTGCGCGTGAAGGTCTGCGTCAGGGTCAGCTGCGCGGCGGTGCGGTCGGGACGCTGATGAGTAACATGGGCCTGGAACTGGCGCTGAAACAGCTCGGTATTCCGTTCGTTCGCGCGAAAGTGGGTGACCGCTATGTGTTGGAAAAATTGCAGGAGAAGGGCTGGCGTATCGGCGCTGAAAATTCAGGTCACGTGATCCTGCTCGACAAAACCACCACCGGTGACGGTATTGTGGCCGCGTTGCAGGTGGTTGCCGCCATGGCGCGCAACCATATGAGCCTGCACGATCTGTGCAGCGGCATGAAAATGTTCCCACAGATCCTCGTAAACGTACGTTTCACTGCCGGCAAAGGCGATCCGCTGGAAAATGAGAACGTGAAAGCGGTGATGGCTGACGTTGAAGCGGCCCTGGGCAGCCGTGGACGCGTGCTGCTGCGTAAGTCTGGTACTGAACCGCTGATCCGCGTGATGGTGGAAGGCGAAGACGAAGCGCAGGTAACCGAATTTGCGCACCGTATTGCGGATGCTGTTAAAGCTGCATAATCTTGCACGCTAAATGTTTAAAAAGGCGGCGTTTGCCGCCTTTGTTTTAAGCAATTAATGGCTTTTTGCTGTTTTTTTCCGCAGTTGATACAATGCGTCGAAAATGCCCTTGCGAAGGTGATTCGCTTTGGTTAGTATTCACACCCGCTTCAGTGGGAAACAGAAATCCTGCTAATTGGTCGAAGCATTGGTATGCGGCAAATCCGCAAGGAACAGGTTGATTATGTACGAAGCTCTTTTAGTTGTTTTCCTTATTGTAGCCATCGCTCTCGTAGCGCTGATTATGCTGCAGCAAGGTAAAGGCGCTGATATGGGAGCCTCCTTCGGAGCAGGCGCTTCCGGTACGCTGTTCGGTTCAAGTGGTTCTGCGAACTTCATGACCCGCACGACGGCGATTCTGGCGACGCTGTTCTTCATCATCAGTCTGGTGCTTGGCAATATCAACAGCAACAAGACCAGCAAAGGAAGCGAGTGGGAAAACCTGAGCGCGCCAGCAAAAACTGAGCAAACTCAGCCAGCTGCACCGGCTAAGCCAACCAGCGATATCCCGCAGTAAGTATTCCGTACCGAGGTGGTGGAATTGGTAGACACGCTACCTTGAGGTGGTAGTGCCCTAACGGGCTTGTGGGTTCGAGTCCCATCCTCGGTACCAATATTCCAGAAGAAAGACGTCGAAAGACGTCTTTTTTTTCGTCTGTAGCTTTTGCCGTTCGTAGGCCCGGTAAGCGCAGCGCCACCGGGCAAAATGGCGGGTGGCGCTGCGCTTACCCGCCCTACAAAAGCCGAACAAAAAGGCGCCCATTGGGCGCCTTTTGCATGTTTCATTATCGATTATTTCTTATCGCTGTGTTCAAGGTTTTCAACCTGCGGCAGGCCGTTACCTGAATTCGCAGAGAGCAGGCCATTCTCAACATAGTTGAACAGCTTCTCACGGGTATCGGTGATGTCCAGGTTACGCATGGTCAGCTGGCCAATACGATCGTCCGGTGAAAACACTGACTCACCTTTCTCCATGGTCAGACGCTCTGCTTTATAGGTCAGGTTATCAGACACGGTGTTCAGGATGGAGTAGTCGTTACCGCGACGCAGTTCCAGGGTCACTTCACCGGTAATTGCACTCGCCACCCAACGCTGAAGCGCATCACGCAGCATCAGCGCCTGCGGATCGAACCAGCGGCCCTGATACAGCAGTTTGCCCAGCTGACGGCCATGAGAGTGATACTGCTCAATGGTGTCTTCGTTGTGAATACCAGTCAGCAGACGCTCGTAAGCAATATGCAGCAGCGCCATTCCCGGAGCTTCATAGATGCCACGGCTTTTCGCTTCGATGATACGGTTTTCAATCTGATCGCTCATGCCCAGGCCGTGACGACCACCAATACGGTTAGCTTCCAGCATCAGCTCAACGTCATCAGAGAAGGTTTTGCCGTTCAGCGCAACCGGATGACCACGTTCGAAACGCACGGTCACTTCTTCTGCCGGGATCTTCACGTTCTCATCCCAGAACTTCACGCCCATGATTGGGTTAACGATCTTCACGCTGGAGTTCAGGAATTCCAGGTCTTTCGCTTCGTGCGTCGCACCCAGCATGTTGGAGTCGGTGGAGTAGGCTTTCTCGACGGACATCTTATAGTCAAAGCCGCAGGCGATCATAAACTCGGACATCTCATGACGACCACCCAGCTCGTCGATGAAGTCGGTATCCAGCCACGGTTTGTAGATCTGCAATTCGGCGTTGGTCAGCAGGCCATAACGATAGAAACGTTCAATATCGTTTCCTTTATAGGTGCTGCCATCACCCCAGATGTTGACGCCGTCTTCTTTCATGGCGGCAACCAGCATGGTACCGGTGACCGCACGGCCCAGCGGAGTGGTGTTGAAATAGGTCAGGCCGCCGGTGGTGTTATGGAATGCACCACACTGAATCGCCGCGATACCTTCCGCGACCAGTTGCTTACGGCAGTCAATCAGGCGCGCGTTCTCTGCACCATACTCTTTCGCGCGACGAGGAATGGCATCATAGTCGTCCTCATCCGGCTGACCCAGGTTCGCAGTATAGGCATACGGAACCGCTCCCTTCTGGCGCATCCACAGCAGTGCAGCGCTGGTATCCAGGCCACCTGAGAAAGCGATGCCAATACGTTGTCCTACCGGAAGATGCTTGAGAATCGTCGTCATAGAATAAAACCCTGCTTGATTGACTGATTAGAGACCGCTTTCGCTCTCTTGTGCATTTTTATGCAAAATAAGTGAGTATTCATTTAATCATCTTTTGGCGAAGACCGGAAGAGACTCGTGCGTTTTTTGTAAAAATTTTGGTCTGATCGATCTGGCGGAAGTCGCCTTGACAGGTGGGGTCAACTATCAATATACTAAACGCCGATTTTACGTCCCGTCTTCGGTACCAAATCCCAGCATTATTTGCAAATTCTGTCCAAAACGCGTAGAATTTGCCACGTTTCAGGCGCGGGGTGGAGCAGCCTGGTAGCTCGTCGGGCTCATAACCCGAAGGTCGTCGGTTCAAATCCGGCCCCCGCAACCACTTTCCCATAAAGTTCTTTTTCAAATATACTGTGAAGACTTAGAGCCTTCGTAGCTGGATTTGAAAAAATTCTTTCGGAGAGTGCTCCAGGCCACAGTTGTGGCTATAGGGTTCAGTTATCTAAAGCCCCGATTTATCGGGGTTTTTTGTTATCTGACTACAGAATAACTGGGCTTTACGCCCTTTTTTTATGTCTTGGGGGTGGGCTTGTCCACATTAGAGCAAAAATTAACAGAGATGATTACTGCACCGGTCGAAGCACTGGGCTACGAACTGGTCGGCATCGAATTCGTTCGCGGCCGTACATCGACGCTGCGCATCTATATTGATAGTGAAGATGGCATCAATGTTGATGATTGTGCTGATGTCAGCCACCAGGTGAGTGCGGTTCTTGATGTTGAAGACCCAATTACCGTTGCGTACAACCTGGAAGTTTCCTCACCTGGCCTCGATCGCCCGATGTTCACGGCCGAGCACTATGTGCGCTTTACCGGTGAAGAAGTGGCTCTCGTTCTGCGTATGGCCGTACAGAACCGCCGTAAATGGCAGGGAATTATCAAAGCCGTTGATGGTGAAATGATCACGGTGACAGTCGAAGGCAAAGATGAAGTGTTCGCGCTGAGTAATATCCAGAAGGCGAACCTGGTTCCCCACTTTTAACAGTCTGGATTGAGGTGAAAAGCCCGCGATGAACAAAGAAATTTTGGCTGTTGTTGAAGCCGTCTCCAACGAGAAATCACTGCCGCGTGAGAAGATTTTTGAAGCGCTGGAAAGTGCACTGGCTACAGCAACCAAGAAAAAATACGAACAAGAGATCGATGTTCGCGTAGAAATCGATCGTAAAAGCGGTGACTTCGATACATTCCGTCGTTGGGTAATCGTTGAAGAAGTGACCCAGCCGACTAAAGAGATCACGCTGGAAGCCGCCCGTTTTGAAGACGAAAGTCTGAACGTGGGTGACTACGTTGAAGATCAGATTGAGTCTGTGACCTTCGACCGTATCACTACCCAGACCGCTAAACAGGTTATCGTGCAGAAAGTGCGCGAAGCCGAGCGCGCGCTGGTTGTCGATCAGTTCCGCGATCAGGAAGGCGAAATCATCACTGGCGTGGTGAAGAAAGTGAACCGCGACAACATCTCCCTGGAGATCAAATCCGAAGGGTTGCCGGGTAACGCTGAAGCCGTGATCCTGCGTGAAGATATGCTGCCGCGTGAAAACTTCCGTCCGGGCGACCGTATTCGTGGTGTTCTGTACGCTGTGCGTCCAGAAGCTCGCGGTGCGCAGCTGTTCGTGACCCGTTCTAAACCAGAAATGCTGGTAGAACTGTTCCGTATCGAAGTACCGGAAATCGGTGAAGAAGTTATCGAAATTAAAGCGGCGGCTCGCGATCCGGGCTCCCGTGCGAAAATTGCGGTGAAAACCAACGACAAGCGTATCGACCCGGTCGGTGCTTGCGTCGGTATGCGCGGTGCGCGTGTCCAGGCAGTTTCTACTGAGCTGGGCGGCGAACGTATTGATATCGTTCTGTGGGATGACAACCCGGCGCAGTTCGTGATCAACGCAATGGCTCCGGCTGATGTGGCGTCTATCGTTGTTGACGAAGACAAACACACCATGGATATCGCTGTTGAAGCGGGCAACCTGGCGCAGGCAATCGGCCGTAACGGTCAGAACGTACGCCTGGCGTCACAGCTGAGCGGCTGGGAACTCAACGTCATGACCGTTGATGACCTGCAGGCTAAGCATCAGGCTGAAGCCCATGCGGCGATCGATACCTTCACCAAATACCTGGATATTGACGAAGATTTCGCCACTGTTCTGGTTGAAGAAGGTTTCTCTACGCTGGAAGAACTGGCCTATGTGCCAATGAAAGAGCTGCTGGAAATTGACGGTCTGGATGAACCAACCGTTGAAGCCCTGCGTGAACGCGCTAAAAACGCACTGACCACCCTGGCACTGGCTCAGGAAGAAAGCCTTGGCGATAAGAAGCCGGCTGATGACCTGCTGAATCTGGAAGGTCTTGATCGTGCGATTGCGTTCAAGCTGGCTGCCCGTGGTGTTTGTACGCTGGAAGATCTCGCTGAGCAAGGCGTTGATGACCTGGCTGATATCGAAGGTTTAACCGACGAGAAAGCCGGCGAGCTCATCATGGCCGCACGTAATATTTGCTGGTTCGGCGACGAAGCGTAATAAACTGTAGCAGGAAGGAACAGCATGACTGATGTAACTGTAAAATCGCTGGCTGCTGAGATTCAGACCTCCGTGGACCGCCTGGTACAGCAATTTGCTGATGCAGGGATCCCGAAGTCCGCTGATGACTCGGTGACCGCGCAAGAAAAACAAACCTTGTTAACGCACCTGAACCGTGAACACGGCTCTACGCCTGACAAGTTAACGCTGCAGCGCAAAACGCGTAGCACGTTAAACATCCCTGGTACCGGTGGCAAAAGCAAATCGGTACAAATTGAAGTCCGCAAGACGCGCACCTTTGTAAAACGTGATCCGCAAGAGGCAGAACGCCTTGCCGCGGAAGAGCAGGCACAGCGTGAAGCGGAAGAACAAGCTCAGCGTGAGGCGGAAGCAGCCGCCAAACGTGAAGCAGAATTAAAAGCTGAACGTGAGGCCGCAGAAAAAGCGAAACGCGACGCAAGTGATAAAGTGAAGCGTGACGCTGCGGAAAAAGACAAAGTGAGCAATCAACAGACAGACGAAATGACCAAAACCGCCCAGGCTGAAAAAGCCCGCCGTGAAAATGAAGCTGCCGAGCTGAAGCGTAAAGCGGAAGAAGAAGCCCGCCGTAAGCTGGAAGAAGAAGCTCGCCGCGTCGCCGAAGAAGCGCGTCGCATGGCAGAAGAAAATGAGAAGAACGGTGTTGATACCGCTGAGCAGTCTGAAGACACCAGCGACTATCACGTGACCACTTCTCAGCACGCACGTCAGGCTGAAGATGATAACGACCGTGAAGTAGAAGGCGGCCGTGGCCGTGGTCGTAATGCAAAAGCAGCGCGTCCGGCGAAAAAAGGTAACAAGCACGCGGAATCCAAAGCTGACCGTGAAGAAGCACGTGCGGCTGTTCGCGGTGGTAAAGGCGGCAAGCGTAAAGGTTCCGCTCTGCAGCAGGGCTTCCAGAAGCCTGCTCAGGCCGTTAACCGTGACGTTGTGATCGGCGAAACCATTACCGTTGGCGAACTGGCGAACAAGATGGCGGTTAAAGGCTCTCAGGTCATCAAAGCAATGATGAAGCTGGGCGCGATGGCAACCATCAACCAGGTGATCGATCAGGAAACTGCGCAGCTGGTTGCGGAAGAGATGGGCCACAAAGTTATCCTGCGTCGTGAAAACGAGCTGGAAGAAGCAGTAATGAGCGACCGTGACACAGGTGCTGCGGCAGAACCGCGCGCACCGGTAGTGACCATTATGGGTCACGTTGACCACGGTAAAACCTCGCTGCTTGACTACATTCGCTCTACCAAGGTTGCCTCTGGCGAAGCGGGTGGTATTACCCAGCACATCGGTGCATACCACGTAGAAACTGACAACGGTATGATCACCTTCCTGGATACCCCAGGCCACGCCGCGTTTACCTCCATGCGTGCTCGTGGTGCTCAGGCGACGGATATCGTTGTTCTGGTTGTTGCTGCAGACGACGGCGTCATGCCGCAGACCATCGAAGCTATCCAGCACGCGAAAGCAGCGGGTGTGCCGGTTGTGGTTGCAGTGAATAAGATCGATAAGCCAGAAGCGGATCCCGATCGTGTTAAAAACGAACTTTCCCAGTACGGTATCCTGCCGGAAGAGTGGGGCGGCGAAAGCCAGTTCGTACACGTGTCTGCGAAAGCGGGTACCGGTATCGACGAACTGCTGGACGCGATCCTGCTGCAGGCCGAAGTTCTGGAGCTGAAAGCCATCCGTAACGGTATGGCGAGCGGTGCGGTTATCGAATCCTTCCTGGATAAAGGACGTGGCCCTGTTGCTACCGTTCTGGTTCGTGAAGGTACACTGCATAAAGGTGATATCGTTCTGTGCGGTTTCGAATACGGTCGCGTTCGTGCGATGCGTAACGAACTGGGTCAGGAAGTGCTGGAAGCAGGTCCGTCCATTCCAGTGGAAATCCTGGGTCTGTCCGGCGTTCCGGCTGCTGGTGACGAAGTGACCGTTGTGCGTGACGAGAAGAAAGCGCGTGAAGTGGCACTGTATCGTCAGGGCAAATTCCGTGAAGTTAAACTGGCTCGTCAGCAGAAATCTAAACTCGAGAACATGTTTGCCAACATGACCGATGGCGAAGTTCACGAAGTGAACATCGTTCTGAAAGCCGACGTTCAGGGTTCTGTGGAAGCGATCTCCGACTCCTTGCTGAAACTGTCTACCGACGAAGTGAAAGTGAAGATCATCGGTTCTGGCGTAGGTGGTATCACCGAAACCGACGCGACCCTGGCTGCTGCCTCCAACGCTATCCTGGTTGGCTTCAACGTTCGTGCGGATGCCTCTGCGCGTAAAGTCATTGAATCCGAAAGCCTGGATCTGCGTTACTACTCCGTCATCTATAACCTGATCGACGAAGTGAAAGCAGCGATGAGCGGTATGCTGTCTCCTGAGCTGAAACAGCAGATCATCGGTCTGGCTGAAGTACGTGACGTGTTCAAATCACCGAAATTCGGTGCGATCGCGGGCTGTATGGTTACCGAAGGTAACATCAAGCGTCACAACCCAATCCGCGTACTGCGTGACAACGTGGTTATCTATGAAGGCGAGCTGGAATCCCTGCGCCGCTTCAAAGATGACGTTAACGAAGTCCGTAACGGCATGGAATGTGGTATCGGCGTGAAGAACTACAACGACGTTCGCGTTGGCGATATGATCGAAGTGTTCGAGATCATCGAAATTCAGCGTACCATCGCTTAATTTCCGATTGTAAGCCGGGATCGCCTCGCGCCACCCGGCAATAATTTCAAAAAGGGGCTTTAGCCCCTTTTTTGTCTGGAGAATTTATTATGGCGAAAGAATTTGGTCGCCCTCAGCGCGTAGCGCAGGAAATGCAGAAAGAGATCGCACTCATTCTGCAACGTGAAATCAAAGACCCGCGCGTCGGCATGATGACCACTGTTTCCGGTGTGGAAATGTCCCGCGATTTGGCCTACGCAAAAGTGTTCGTCACCTTCCTGAACGATCAGGACGAAGCCGCAGTGAAGAACGGCATTAAAGCGCTGCAGGAAGCCTCTGGTTTCATCCGCTCTCTGCTCGGCAAAGCGATGCGCCTGCGTATCGTGCCTGAACTGACCTTCTTCTACGACAACTCGCTGGTCGAAGGTATGCGTATGTCCAACCTGGTGACCAGCGTGGTTAAACATGACGATGAGCGTCGTGTTAACCCGGCGGACGACAGCAAGGAGGACTGATGAGTCGTCCTCGTCGTCGTGGTCGCGACGTGCATGGTGTGCTGCTGCTGGATAAACCCCAGGGCGCTTCCAGCAACGACGTGCTGCAAAAAGTGAAGCGTATTTTTAACGCCAACCGAGCGGGCCACACCGGCGCGCTCGATCCGCTGGCAACCGGCATGCTGCCGATCTGCCTGGGAGAGGCGACAAAATTTTCCCAGTACCTGCTCGACTCCGATAAGCGTTACCGCGTCATCGCTAAGCTGGGCCAGCGCACGGATACCTCCGACGCGGATGGTCAGGTCGTGGAGGAGCGTCCGGTGACGTTCAGCGCGGAGCAGCTTGATGCGGCGCTGGAGAGCTTCCGTGGGGATACGATGCAGGTACCGTCGATGTATTCGGCGCTGAAGTATCAGGGGAAAAAACTCTACGAATATGCGCGCCAGGGCATTGAGGTCCCGCGTGAAGCCCGTCCGATTACCGTGTATGAGCTGCTCTTTATTCGCCACGAAGGCGATGAGCTGGAGCTGGAAGTGCACTGCTCGAAAGGGACCTATATTCGCACCATCATTGATGACCTCGGTGAAAAGCTGGGCTGCGGCGCGCATGTGATTTACCTGCGTCGCCTTGCGGTGAGCAAGTATCCGGTGGAGCGAATGGTGACCCTGGAACATCTGCGCGAGCTGGTTGAACAGGCGGAATCCCAGGGGATCGCGCCGGCAGAGCTGCTCGACCCACTGCTGATGCCGATGGACAGTCCGGCTGCGGACTTCCCGGTTGTTAATCTTCCTTTAACATCGTCCGTTTACTTTAAGAACGGCAACCCGGTTCGTACGTCAGATGCGCCGCTGGAAGGCCTGGTACGCGTGACCGAAGGTGACGAAGGGAAATTCATCGGGATGGGCGAAATGGATGGCGAAGGGCGCGTTGCGCCGCGTCGTCTGGTCGTCGAATATCCGGTCGACGCGTGACGGTGATAACGGCTCACCTTGCGATAAGCAGGGGAGACGAGTAGAATATCGCCGCTTAACGCCTGGTAAATTGTTTAACAATCTGCGGGGCGTACATGGGATTGCTGAATTAGAGATCGGCATCCTTACATTCTTTATACTTTGGAGTTTGAAAATGTCTCTAAGCGTTGAAGCTAAAGCTAAAATCGTTTCTGAGTTTGGTCGTGGTACTAACGACAGCGGTTCTACCGAAGTTCAGGTTGCACTGCTGACTGCACAGATTAACCACCTGCAGGGTCACTTTGCAGAGCACAAAAAAGATCACCACAGCCGTCGTGGTCTGCTGCGTATGGTTTCTCAGCGTCGTAAACTGCTCGACTACCTGAAACGTAAAGATGTTGCACGCTACACCGCGCTGATCGAGCGTCTGGGTCTGCGTCGCTAAGTCTTGCGAGTTTCAGAAAAGGGGGCCTGATGGCCCCTTTTTTCAAGCAGACGGCAGCAATTCACTGGAAACTATTGTATTGTTGCTATAAATGATCTTCATTGCAGAGGTTCGCGCGGCTAATGAGAGGCTTCACCCAGGGGGGTGTTGGTTGTCATTAGTCGCGAGGATGCGAAGAAGGTCGGGTCAAATCGACAGCACACCGGTGGTGTGCTGTCAAACATTTAAGAAAGGACAGAACTTTGCTGAATCCGATCGTTCGTAAATTCCAGTATGGTCAACATACCGTCACGCTGGAAACCGGCATGATGGCACGTCAGGCGACTGCTGCCGTTATGGTAAGCATGGATGACACCGCGGTATTCGTTACCGTTGTGGGCCAGAAAAAAGCTAAACCAGGTCAGGACTTCTTCCCGCTGACCGTTAACTACCAGGAGCGTACCTACGCTGCCGGTAAAATCCCGGGTGGTTTCTTCCGTCGTGAAGGCCGTCCAAGCGAAGGCGAAACCCTAATCGCGCGTCTGATTGACCGCCCGGTTCGCCCGCTGTTCCCGGAAGGCTTCGTCAACGAAGTGCAGGTTATCGCGACCGTTGTTTCCGTTAACCCACAGGTTAACCCGGACATCGTGGCGATGATCGGTGCGTCCGCTGCCCTGTCACTGTCTGGTATTCCATTCAATGGCCCAATCGGTGCCGCGCGCGTCGGTTACATCAACGACCAGTACGTGCTGAACCCAACTCAGGAAGAGCTGAAAGAAAGTAAGCTGGACCTGGTGGTTGCGGGTACCGAAGCCGCTGTGCTGATGGTTGAATCCGAAGCTGAACTGCTGAGCGAAGACCAGATGCTGGGCGCTGTGGTCTTCGGCCATGACCAGCAGCAGGTTGTTATCCAGAACATCAACGACCTGGTGAAAGAAGCCGGTAAACCATGTTGGGACTGGCAGCCTGAAGCAGCTAACGATGCGCTGAATGCACGCGTTGCAGCTCTGGCAGAATCTCGTCTGAGCGATGCATACCGCATCACCGACAAACAGGAGCGTTACGCTCAGGTAGATGTGATCAAATCTGAAGTAACCGCGACCCTGGTTGCCGAAGACGAAACGCTAGACGCTAACGAAATTGGCGAAATCCTGCACGCTATCGAGAAAAACGTTGTTCGTAGCCGCGTTCTGGCAGGCGAGCCGCGTATCGATGGCCGTGAAAAAGACATGATCCGTGGTCTGGACGTGCGTACTGGCGTACTGCCACGTACTCACGGTTCTGCGCTGTTCACCCGTGGTGAAACGCAGGCGCTGGTTACCGCGACCCTGGGTACAGCCCGTGACGCGCAGATCATCGACGAACTGATGGGCGAGCGCACTGACAGCTTCCTGTTCCACTACAACTTCCCTCCGTACTCCGTAGGTGAAACCGGCATGGTTGGCTCACCGAAGCGTCGTGAAATTGGTCACGGTCGTCTGGCGAAGCGCGGCGTGCTGGCAGTGATGCCAGAAGCAGACAAATTCCCGTACACCGTACGTGTAGTGTCTGAAATCACCGAATCCAACGGTTCCTCTTCCATGGCTTCCGTGTGTGGTGCCTCTCTGGCGCTGATGGATGCAGGCGTGCCAATCAAAGCCGCCGTTGCGGGTATCGCAATGGGCCTGGTGAAAGAAGGCGACAACTATGTTGTTCTGTCTGACATTCTGGGCGACGAAGACCACCTGGGCGATATGGACTTCAAAGTAGCGGGTTCCCGCGACGGTATCTCTGCGCTGCAGATGGATATCAAAATTGAAGGTATCACCAAAGAGATCATGCAGGTTGCGCTGAACCAGGCTAAGGGTGCACGTCTGCACATCCTGGGCGTGATGGAACAGGCTATCAACGCGCCACGCGGTGATATCTCTGAATTCGCACCGCGTATTCACACCATCAAGATCAATCCAGACAAGATCAAAGATGTTATCGGTAAGGGCGGTTCCGTTATCCGTGCACTGACCGAAGAGACCGGCACCACCATCGAAATCGAAGATGACGGTACCGTGAAGATCGCAGCAACCGACGGCGAGAAAGCGAAATTCGCGATCCGTCGCATCGAAGAAATCACTGCAGAAATCGAAGTGGGTCGCGTCTATGCAGGTAAAGTGACCCGTATCGTTGACTTTGGCGCGTTCGTTGCCATCGGCGGCGGTAAAGAAGGTCTGGTTCACATCTCTCAGATCGCTGACAAGCGCGTTGAGAAAGTGACCGATTACCTGCAGATGGGTCAGGAAGTGCCGGTTAAAGTTCTGGAAGTCGATCGCCAGGGCCGTATCCGTCTGAGCATTAAAGAAGCAACCGAGCAGTCTCAGCCAGCTGCTGCGCCAGAAGCACAGGCAGCAGAACAGCAAGGCGAGTAAGTTGCCATTTGCCCTCCGCTTTGCGGAGGGCCTATTATCAGGCAGGACGCCTTGTTAAGCCGCCGGGGGACAGGACGTTCATCCAATAGTTGTCTTCGGGAGTGGGAAATGAAGCCTTTTTTGCGCTGGTGTTTCGTTGCGACAGCTTTAACGCTGGCAGGATGCAGCAACTCTGCCTGGCGTAAGAGCGAAGTCCTCGCAGTGCCATTGCAACCGACTTTGCAGCAGGAAGTGATCCTGGCACGCATGGAACAAATACTTGCCAGTCGGGCTTTAACCGATGACGAACGCGCACAGCTTTTATATGAGCGCGGAGTGTTGTATGATAGTCTCGGTCTGAGGGCATTGGCGCGAAATGATTTTTCACAAGCGCTGGCTATCCGACCTGATATGCCTGAAGTATTCAATTACTTAGGCATTTATTTAACGCAGGCAGGCAATTTTGATGCTGCCTATGAAGCGTTTGATTCTGTACTTGAGCTTGATCCAACTTACAACTACGCGCACTTGAATCGCGGTATCGCATTGTATTACGGCGGTCGTGACAAGTTAGCGCAAGATGATCTGCTGGCGTTTTATCAAGACGATCCTAATGATCCTTTCCGTAGCCTGTGGCTTTACATCGTTGAGCGGAAGCTCGATGAGAAGCAGGCAAAAGAAGCACTGAAACAGCGCTTCGATAAATCGGACAAGGAACAGTGGGGATGGAACATTGTCGAGTTCTACCTGGGCAACATTAGCGAAGCAACGCTGATGGAACGCCTCAAGGCGGACGCAACGGATAACACCTCGCTCGCTGAGCATCTCAGTGAAACCAACTTCTATTTAGGTAAGTACTACCTAAGTCTGGGGGATAAGGACAGCGCTACGGCACTGTTCAAATTAGCGGTTGCTAACAACGTACACAACTTCGTTGAGCACCGTTATGCATTGTTGGAATTATCGCTCTTGGGCCAGGAGCAAGACGACCTGGCAGAATCGGACCAGCAATAGCTGACGACATAAACATCAGCCCGTAATCTTTTGATTGCCATCACCTTAACTGGTGAGGGCGTTGTTGTTCGTCAATACACCTACTTTGAGCCGGTTCACACTTTTCAATGAAAATTGCTAATCATTTTCACGATGAGCTAAGTAGACTGGCCGCCATTGACATTGAGGCACTCGTACTACATGGCTGAATTCGAAACCACTTTTGCAGATCTGGGCCTGAAGGCTCCTATCCTTGAAGCCCTTAACGATCTGGGTTACGAAAAACCATCTCCGATCCAGGCTGAGTGTATCCCACACCTGCTTTCTGGTCGTGACGTGCTGGGCATGGCCCAGACTGGTAGCGGTAAAACTGCAGCGTTTTCGCTGCCGCTGCTGAACAACATTGATCCGGACCTGCGTGCACCGCAGATCCTCGTTCTGGCTCCAACCCGTGAACTGGCTGTTCAGGTTGCAGAAGCCATGACGGAATTCTCTAAACATATGCGCGGCGTAAATGTGGTTGCCCTGTACGGCGGCCAGCGTTATGACGTGCAGTTACGCGCCCTGCGCCAGGGCCCACAGATTGTTGTCGGTACGCCGGGCCGTCTGCTGGATCACCTGAAGCGCGGTACCCTGGACCTCTCTAAACTGAGCGGTCTGGTACTGGATGAAGCAGATGAAATGCTGCGTATGGGCTTCATCGAAGACGTTGAAACCATCATGGCGCAGATCCCGGACGGTCATCAGACCGCGCTGTTCTCTGCCACCATGCCGGAAGCGATTCGTCGTATCACCAAACGCTTCATGAAAGAACCTCAGGAAGTGCGTATTCAGTCCAGCGTAACCACTCGCCCGGATATCAGCCAGAGCTACTGGTCTGTATACGGCATGCGTAAAAACGAAGCGCTGGTACGTTTCCTGGAAGCGGAAGATTTTGATGCGGCGATTATCTTCGTTCGTACCAAAAATGCGACCCTGGAAGTGGCTGAAGCCCTGGAGCGTAGCGGCTACAACAGCGCAGCGCTGAACGGCGACATGAACCAGGCCCTGCGTGAGCAGACTCTGGAGCGTCTGAAAGACGGTCGTCTGGATATCCTGATTGCAACCGACGTGGCAGCACGTGGTCTGGACGTTGAGCGTATCAGCCTGGTTGTTAACTACGACATCCCGATGGATTCCGAGTCTTACGTTCACCGTATCGGCCGTACCGGTCGTGCGGGTCGTGCTGGCCGTGCGCTGCTGTTCGTTGAGAACCGCGAGCGTCGTCTGCTGCGTAACATCGAACGCACCATGAAGCTGACCATTCCAGAAGCGGACCTGCCAAACGCAGAGCTGCTGGGCAAACGCCGTCTGGAAAAATTCGCCGCCAAAGTACAGCAGCAGCTGGAAAGCAGCGATCTGGATCAGTACCGTGCGCTGCTGTCGCAGATTCAGCCTGTTGCTGAAGGCGAAGAGCTGGATATGGAAACCCTGGCTGCAGCACTGCTGAAAATGGCTCAGGGCGAACGTAGCCTGATCGTGCCACCAGATGCACCGATGCGTCCTAAGCGTGAATTCCGTGACCGTGACGACCGCTTCGAACGTCGTGGCGACCGTAACGATCGTGGCCCACGTGGTGACCGTCCAGAGCGTGGTGGTGAAGACCGTCCTCGTCGCGAACGTCGCGACGCAGGCGATATGGAACTGTACCGCATTGAAGTGGGCCGTGATGATGGTGTTGAAGTTCGTCACATCGTTGGCGCTATCGCTAACGAAGGCGACATCAGCAGCCGTTACATTGGTAACATCAAGCTGTTCGCCTCCCACTCTACCATCGAGCTGCCGAAAGGCATGCCGGGTGAAGTACTGCAGCACTTTACGCGTACCCGCATCCTGAACAAGCCGATGAACATGCAGCTGCTGGGCGATGCACAGCCGCGCCCTGACCGTGGCGGCGAACGTCGTGGCGGTGGTCGCGGTTTCGGCGGCGAGCGTCGTGAAGGCGGTCGCAGCGAAGGTCGCGGTGGTGAAGGTCGTCGTTTCTCCGGCGAGCGCCGTGAAAGCCGTGGCCCGCGTCGTGAAGAAGGCACCAGCCGTCGTCGTTTCGGTGACGCGTAAGCCTTACGCTTCTGACGTAAAGTAAAATATACAGCCCCGATACATGCTATCGGGGCTTTTTTTATTCCCTTTGTACTCTTGTACTGGTACAGTGCGTCACATTAAAATGCAGAACCGCATGATTGACTGGAGAAAAGGCTGTATGGCGACACTAACCACCACCCAAACGTCACCTTCGCTGCTTGGCGGCGTGGTGATCATCGGCGGAACCATTATAGGTGCCGGGATGTTCTCCCTGCCCGTGGTCATGTCCGGTGCGTGGTTCTTCTGGTCGCTGGCCGCGCTGGTCTTTACCTGGTTCTGTATGCTCCATTCCGGGCTAATGATCCTCGAAGCCAACCTGAACTACCGCATTGGCGCGAGCTTCGACACCATCACCAAAGACCTGCTGGGCAAAGGCTGGAACCTGGTGAACGGGCTGTCCATCGCGTTTGTGCTCTATATCCTGACCTACGCGTATATCTCGGCAAGCGGTTCGATTCTGCATCACACCTTCTCGGAGATGTCGCTGAACGTACCGGCGCGTCTGGCCGGGCTGTGCTTTGCCTTGGGCGTGGCGTTTATTGTCTGGATGAGTACCAAAGCGGTGAGCCGGATGACGGCGATCGTGCTGGGCGCGAAGGTCATCACCTTCTTCCTGACCTTCGGCAGCCTGCTGGGGCACGTGACGCCTGCCACGCTGTTTAACGTTGCCGAAGTGAATACCTCCTATACGCCGTACCTGCTGATGACCCTGCCGTTCTGCCTGGCGTCGTTTGGCTACCACGGTAACGTGCCGAGCCTGATGAAGTACTACGGCAAAGATCCGCGCACGATTGTGAAGTGTCTGGTCTACGGCACGCTGCTGGCGCTGGCGCTGTATGTCATCTGGCTGCTCGGGACGATGGGCAATATCCCGCGCCCGGAGTTTATCGGTATTGCGCAGAAGGGCGGTAACATTGATGTGCTGGTGCAGGCCCTGAGCGGCGTGCTGAACAGCCGCAGCCTGGATTTGCTGCTGGTGATCTTCTCTAACTTCGCGGTGGCGAGCTCTTTCCTCGGCGTGACGCTGGGCCTGTTTGACTACCTGGCGGATCTGTTTGGCTTTGATGATTCCGCGATGGGGCGCTTCAAGACCGCGCTGCTGACCTTCCTGCCGCCGATTGTGGGCGGCCTGCTGTGGCCGAACGGCTTTCTGTACGCCATTGGCTATGCCGGTCTGGCGGCAACCATCTGGGCGGCGATTGTGCCGGCGCTGTTGGCCCGCAAATCACGTAAACGCTTCGGCAGCCCTAAATTTCGCGTCTGGGGCGGCAAGCCGATGATTGTACTGATTCTGGTATTTGGGGTGGGTAACGCGCTGGTTCACGTGCTGTCGAGTTTTAATCTGCTGCCTGTCTATCAGTAAACGCAAAGCCCGGTGGCGCTAAGCTTACCGGGCCTACAGGGATGGCGTAGGCCGGATAAGGCAAAGCCGCCATCCGGCAAAAAACTACCCCACCAACTCCTCTTTCACCTGCATGGCCAAATCAAACGAATGCAAACGCGCCTGGTGATCGAAAATCTGACCGTTAACCATAATTTCATCCGCCTGCGTTTCGCGCAGCACCGCCTCCAGCCCGTGACGCACTTTCGCTTTATCGCCTACCAGCGACATGCTCAGCGCCTGCTGTACGCCATACTGCTCTGAAGCTGACCACAGCTGATGCATATTCTCCACCGGCGGCGGAAGCTGGCCCGTCTCACCGCGGCGCAGCTTCACAAACGCCTGCTGCATGGAGGTGAAGAGGAATTCCGCGTCGCGATTGCTGTCGGCGGCAATAATGTTGATACAGACCATCGCGTACGGTTTCTCCAGACGCTCGAACGGTTTGAAGTGCGTGCGGTAGAGATGCAGCGCCTGATGCAGCATATCCGGTGCGAAATGCGAGGCAAACGCAAACGGCAGCCCCAGCTGGGCTGCGAGCTGCGCGCTGTAGAGGCTTGAGCCCAGCAGCCAGACCGGGATCTTCTCGCCGTAACCCGGTACCGGGCGCACGTGCGGGTTCGGGTCACGCGCGTCGAACCAGTCCACCAGTTCGGCCACGTCGCGCGGGAAGTTGTCGATATCGCCGCTCATATGGCGGCGCAGGGCGCGCATGGTCGGCTGATCGCTACCCGGCGCACGGCCAATCCCTAAATCAATACGGCCCGGATAGAGGGTATTCAGCGTGCCGAACTGCTCGGCGATCACCAGCGGGGCGTGGTTCGGCAGCATCACGCCGCCGGAGCCCAGGTGCAACGTGGTGGTATTTGCCGCCAGATAACCAATCAGTACCGAGGTGGCGGCGCTGGCAATGCCCACCATGTTGTGGTGTTCGGCCAGCCAGTAGCGGTGATAGCCACGCTTTTCGGCCAGCTGAGCCAGATCCAGAGAGTGCGAAAAGGCTTCTCTTGCCGAGGAGCCTTGTGGGATCGGCGCCAGATCCAGCACCGAAAACGGAAGGGTTTTGTCAGTCATAACAGCTCACTTTGTCGACGGTGAATCTTTAATACTGCATTAAAAAATGATAACCGTTGTTAACAAAGTGAGCCTTTTTTAGGCCTGCAGTTCCAGCCCGGCCAGACGCTTCCAGTAGCCGTTACAGTCGCTGTTTGCCGTCAGCGGCAGCGGAGCAGCGCCGTTTTCGTTAGCGCGGAAGGCATCCAGCATCGCGAACACGCCGGTATCCAGCGGCGACAGGCGCACCATATCGACCAGCCCGTCCATCGACGCCAGCTCGTTGCCCAGGTTATAGACATAGCCGCTCATGGTCTGAATACCGTTGAGAACAAACACCTGCTGATTCTCCTGGGACAGCATGCTGCGCCCGTTCGGATACTTAATACAGCAGGTTTCGCACTCGTCTTTCGGACGGTCTTCCGAGCGTGCGGTAAAGCAGCGGGCGGAATAGGCCAGCGGCAGATGCCCGTAGCTCAGCACCTCCACTTCAAACTTGTTGCGAATGCCCAGCTCTTCACACTGCGTGAGCAGGTTTGCCAGCCAGTCGCGGGAGAGTTCCACCGGCATGCACCAGCGCGTCATCCCCTGTTTGAGCAGCAGGCGCAGGGTCACCGCGTTGTAGCAGTTCAGGGCATGACCCGCGACAAACGGCAGCTTGCGCTCGGCACACATGTTCACCACGCCGAGATCGCTCGCTTCCAGCAGGAACTCGCCGTTCTCAACGTAGCGTTTCAGCTCGCCCAGTTCAGAAGAGGCCTGCACCAGCGCGAGCGTGGAAAGCACCACCTGTTTGCCGCTTCCCGCCAGGCTTTTCGCCATCTCCAGCCAGTCGCCCACTTTCGTCGCCCGGCGTTTGCTGCACACCGCTTCGCCGAGATAAATCACATCGGCGCTGCTGGTGGCGGCCTGCTGGTAAAAATCTTCCAGCGTCTCTTTTGGCCAGTAGTAAAGCACCGGCCCTAATGAATATTTCATGATTTTCTCACTGCCATTTACGGTGATACGCGCCCAGCGTGGTTTGCGTGCCTTCGGACATCGATCCGAGCGTTTCCATCCAGGCCTGCTGCGGCGCGTAGTTCTGCGGATCCGCCATGCAGCGGTCGATAGCCTGACGCCACACTTTCGCCACCTGGCTCACGTACGCCGGGCTGCGCTGGCGACCTTCGATTTTCACCGAGGCAATATTGGCCGCCAGCAGCTCCGGCAGCAGCTCCAGCGTGTTAAGGCTGGTGGGCTCTTCCAGGGCATGGTAACGCTCGCCGTCGACCAGATAGCGGCCTTTACACAGGGTGGGATAACCGGCGTTTTCACCGTCCTGATAGCGGTCAATCAGCACTTCGTTCAGGCGAGATTCCAGCCCCTGCGGCGTTTGCTGCCAGCGAACGAAGCGGGCAGGGGAGCAGGCCCCGACGGTATTCGGTGACTCGCCGGTCAAATAGGAGGAAAGATAGCAACGGCCTTCGGCCATAATGCACAGGCTACCAAAGGCAAAAACTTCCAGCGGCACTGGCGTGACGCGCGCGAGTTGCTTAACCTGATGAATAGAGAGTACGCGCGGCAGCACCACGCGGGCCACGTCAAAGTTTCGGTGATAAAAACGCACGGCCTCTTCGTTGGTGGCAGATGCCTGAACAGAGACGTGGCGCTCAATATGGGGATAGCGTTCTGCCGCATACTCAAGCATGGCGAGGTCGGCCAGAATCAGCGCATCGGCACCCAGCTGTGCCGCCATATCCACCGCGCGCTGCCAGCGGGCGTAGCCGTCAGGGTGAGCAAAGGTATTGATGGCGATATGCAGCTTGCGGCGGTGCTGGTGAACGAAGTTAACGGCTTCCTGAAGCTTTTTCTCCGTAAAGTTGAGGCCAGCAAAATGGCGGGCATTGGTGTCATCTTTCAGCCCGATATAGACCGCATCGGCCCCATTTTCGATGGCCGCCTTAAGCGCCGGAAGGTTTCCGGCAGGGCAGAGCAGCTCCATAATTTATCCTGATGTTGTCGATCGCAAAAATGTTAACGAGCTGGGATTTTAATTAACCCATACGCGACAATTTTTGATTTAAGGCAGCTAATGGCGTATTGATGGCACCAATAATGAGGTTGTCCGGACGACGGTTTGTTGATTTACGCCGCTATGTTATGCGTCGGATATGGCAAAATAGCAGGACTATAGATATCAGGGAGTAAAGCTCGTGCTGGATAAACTGCGTTCACGTCTCGTACAATTTGGCCCATCAATGCTGAGCGTGCCGGTAAAGCTGGCGCCGTTCGCGCTTAAACGTCAGGTGCTGGAGCAGGTCCTGAGCTGGCAGTTCCGCCAGGCGCTGCAGGATGGCGAGCTGGAATTCCTGGAAGGCCGCTGGTTGAGCATTGAGGTACGTGACATCGGGCTGCGCTGGTTTACCTCCGTTGAGAATGACCAGCTGATCGTCCGCGAAACCGCCGAGGCGGACGTGAGCTTTAGCGCCAACGCCAGCGATCTGCTGATGATAGCCGCGCGCAAGCAGGATCCGGATACGCTCTTCTTCCAGCGCCGTCTGGTGATTGAAGGCGACACGGAGCTGGGCCTGTACGTTAAGAATTTAATGGATGCCATTGAGCTGGAGCAGATGCCGAAAGCGCTGCGCGTGATGTTAATGCAAATGGCAGATTTCGTTGAGGCCGGGCTGAAAACCCCGCCGGACAGTAAACACACTTCAGTAGGTGAGCCATGCTGATTCGAGTCGAAATTGGGATTGATGCACCGGGTATCGATGCGTTATTACGCCGCGCTTTTGAGAGCGATGCGGAAGCCCAACTGGTCCACGATCTCCGTGAAGACGGCCTGATCACGCTGGGGCTGGTTGCCACCGATGATGAAGGTCAGGTGGTGGGCTATGTTGCCTTCAGTCCGGTCATCGTTCAGGGCGAAGAGCTGCAGTGGGTCGGTATGGCACCGCTGGCGGTGGATGAAAACTATCGCGGGCAGGGGCTGGCGCGCCAGCTGGTCTATGAAGGGCTGGATTCGCTCAATGAGTTCGGTTATGCGGCCGTTGTAACGCTGGGCGATCCGGCATTCTATGGCCGTTTGGGCTTCGAGCAGGCCGCGCATTACGATCTGCGCTGCCGCTGGCCGGGTACGGAATCCGCGTTCCAGGTGCACCGTCTGGCGGACGACGCGCTCAACGGCGTCAATGGTCTGGTCGAATACCACGACCATTTCAATCGCTTTTAATCAGGCTCTCGCGTAGCGCCTCAAAGGAGCCGTCTCCGGTCACGAGGCGCTCTTTCTGGCGCTTCGTCAGCTGTTTGATGCGGTATTCCAGCCTGAGCGCCAGCGATCGGTCACCGACGGGCGCCGAAAAGGCGAGCTGTAATTCTCCTTTCCCCCGCAGCGCTTTTGCCCCTTTCCCCGTTTGATGTTGTAAAAAACGCCGTGCCACATCGGTGGTGATCCCGGTGTAGAGTGCGTTATCAGCGGTTCGGACAAGATAGAGAAACCAGCACACGGTAAACAGATTCAGTATGTTAAGGTGAACGCACCATAGCATGAGAGAGAACGAAAATGGAAACACTGGCCGCCATTAACCGCTGGCTGGCGAAGCAGCACGTCGTCACCTGGTGCGTCTACAGCGAGGGTGAGATGTGGTGCGCAAACGCGTTTTACTACTACGATCCGGAGCGCGTCGCATTTTACGTCATGAGCGAAGACAAAACGCGTCATGCGCAGATGACTGGCCAGCAGGCAAAAGTCGCGGGCACGGTAAATGGCCAGCCGAAGACAGTCGCGCTGATCCGTGGGGTACAGTTTAAGGGGGAAATCCGTCGACTGGACGGAGAAGAGAGCGACGCGCGTCGTAAGCACTACACGCGCCGCTTTCCGGTCGCCGCTGCGCTAAAAGCCCCGGTGTGGGAAATCCGCCTCGATGAGCTGAAATTTACCGACAACACCCTGGGCTTTGGCAAGAAGCTGCACTGGTTACGCGCCGAGCAGGCGTAGCGCTTCGCGGTTAAACGCCGGGAGATCGTCCGGGGTCCGGCTGGTGATCAGCTGGTCTTTGTCGTTGACCACCTCCTGATCGTAAAACTCGGCGCCCGCATTTTTCAGATCGATAACGATCGGTTTCACCGCCGTGAGCTTACGCCCGCGTACAACCTCCGCGCTGATGAGCAGCTGCGGCCCGTGACAGATGGCAAAGACCGGTTTGCCGGTAGAGACAAAGTCCCGGGTGAAGGTCACGAAGCGCTCGTCTCCGCGCAGGGAATCCGGTGAATGGCCGCCGGGTAAAAGCAGGGCGTCAAAATCTGAGGGGCTCACGTTATCGATAGTCTCGTCGATGGTCACGCTGGCCTCGCCCTTATGGCCTTTCACCGTTTTGCCCGCCTCTTTCTCGATGGTGATGACCTCATGCCCCGCCTTGCGGAACGCCTCTGCAGGAGAGGTGAATTCTGAATCTTCAAACTCGTCGGTAATCAAGACTGCGATTTTCTTGCCCATGCTTCCTCCGTTGTTTTGGCTTCAGACTGATTTTTCTCCGCTTGTGGTAAATACTTACCTGTAACAGACTTCTAAGTGTGGTCGACGACGCTGAGTTCGCAAACGGACAATTCTGTAAAGGGGATACGATGAGTCAGGTACTGATTACCGGGGCTACCGGGCTAGTGGGCGATCATCTGCTGCGGCTGCTGATCCAGGATCGCCGCGTGAACTACATCGCCGCCCCGACGCGTCGACCGCTGGCGGACATCTCCGGCGTCTTTAATCCGCACGATCCCCAGCTGACGGATGCGCTGGCGCAGGTCCAGGACCCGATTGATATCGCCTTTTGCTGTCTGGGCACCACGCGGCGGGAGGCGGGGAGCAAAGAGGCATTTATCCACGCCGACTATACGCTGGTGGTGGACACCGCGCTTACGGCGAAAAAGCTGGGAGCCAGACATTTTCTGGTGGTCAGCGCGCTGGGCGCCAGTGCCGGATCGCCTTTCTTCTACAACAAGGTGAAGGGCAAGATGGAGGATGCGCTGATTGCGCAGAAATGGGAGCAGCTGACGATTGTGCGCCCCTCAATGCTGATCGGCCACCGGGACGAGCGCCGCTTTAACGAGTCGATATTTGCCCCGCTGTTTCGGATCCTGCCCGGCAACTGGAAATCTATCGAGGCGCGGGACGTCGCGCGTGCGATGTTAAAAGAGGGACTGGCTCCGTCGAAAGCGGGCGTAAACATTATCCCTTCGGCAAAACTGCGTGAAATCGCGCAGGGCGAGGCGTAAACTCCCCCGGCTAATTACTCATACTCTCCGGGGAATGCTATGACTGGTCAGTCTTCATCTCAGGCGGCAACACCTGTTCAATGGTGGAAGCCCGCATTCTTCTTTCTCGTGGTCATTGTTGGCCTTTGGTACGTGAAATGGCAGCCGTACTACGGAAAAGCCTTCACCGCCGCCGAAACGCACAGCATCGGTAAATCTATTCTCGCTCAGGCGGATGCCAGCCCGCTTCAGGCGGCGTGGGACTATGCCATGGTCTACTTCCTTGCCGTCTGGAAGGCTGCCGTCCTGGGCGTGATCCTGGGCTCACTGATTCAGGTGCTGATCCCGCGCAACTGGCTGGTGAAAACCCTCGGACAGCCGCGCTTTCAGGGTACGCTGCTGGGAACGATCTTCTCCCTGCCGGGCATGATGTGCTCCTGCTGCGCTGCGCCCGTGGCGGCAGGGATGCGCCGCCAGCGCGTGTCGATGGGCGGCGCGCTGGCGTTCTGGATGGGCAACCCGCTGCTCAATCCGGCGACGCTGGTGTTTATGGGCTTTGTCCTGGGCTGGCATTTCGCGTTCATTCGTCTGGTGGCCGGACTGCTGACCGTGCTGGTGGTGGCGACGCTGGTGCAAAATCTGGTGAAGGATAAGACGCCAGAGTCCGCGTCTGTTGAGCTGGACGTCAGCGAGCCGCAGGGCGGGTTCTTTGCGCGCTGGGGCAGGGCGCTATGGCAGCTTTTCTGGAGCACCATCCCGGTCTATATCCTGGCGGTGCTGGTTCTCGGGGCGGCGCGCGTCTGGCTCTTCCCGCATGCGGATGGCGCTATCGACAACACGCTGTTGTGGGTCATTGCGATGGCCGTTGCAGGCTGCCTGTTTGTGATCCCTACCGCCGCAGAAATTCCTATTGTTCAGACCATGATGCTGGCCGGCATGGGCACCGCACCGGCACTGGCATTGCTCATCACGTTACCGGCCATCAGCCTGCCGTCGCTGATTATGCTGCGTAAGTCATTCCCGGCGAAAGCGCTGTGGCTCACCGCGGGGCTGGTGGCGTTGAGCGGGGTGATGGTGGGAAGTATTGCGCTTCTGTGAAAAACGCCCGGTGGCGCTACGCTTACCGGGCCTACAAAAAAATCCCCTCACTTGAGGGGATTTTTTTATTTAATGTAAGTAAACGCGGTGGTGACGTGCTTCACGCCGCTCACCCGGCTGGCGATATCGGCCGCTGCTTTCCCTTCACGTTCGGTCACCAGACCCAGCAGGAACACTTCACCGTTTTCCGTTGTCACCTTCACGTTGGAAGATTTCACCTGGTCCGAGCCCAGCAGCTGGGAACGTACTTTGGTGGTGATCCAGGTATCGGAAGAGGCATCACCCAAACCAATTGGCTTGCCCTGACGCACTTCGTTAAACACCTCTGTGGTCCCTTCAACGCCCATCGCAATCTGTTTCGCACGCGAGGCGAGCTCCATATTCGGCGCCTGGCCTGCCAGCAGCACTTTGCCCTGATAAGCCGTCACGTTGATACGCGCCTCTTTCTTGATCTGTTCGTCTTTCGACAGCGCACTGTTGACGCGCAGCTCCAGCGTACCGTCATCCACCTGTGTTCCCACAGTGCGCGGATCGGTTGCCGCTTTGGTGCCTACTGCGGCAGTACCCACAACGGCCGCAGCGATACATCCCTGAAGCAGTAATGCAGACATAAGGACTGCGAGGGTCGATAAAGCCTTCATAAGAACTCCTTAATCATCCTGGTGAGGGAAAAGCGTGTTATCGATCAAGTCACATAAGCAGTTCACCGTGAGCATATGCATTTCCTGAATACGCGCGCTCCGGTGAGACGGAATGCGGATTTCCACATCCTGCGGCCCAAGCAGACCCGCCAGCTCACCCCCGTCATAGCCGGTTAAGGCCACGATGGTCATGTCGCGGGTGACGGCGGCTTCAACAGCTTTGACAATATCCCGGCTATTGCCGCGCGTGGAGATAGCCAGCAGCACATCTCCGGCATGACCCAGGGCTCGCACCTGCTTTGCGTAAATTTCGTCATGCAGACGATCGTTAGCAATCGCCGTTAAGACCACATTATCGGTATTAAGTGCAATGGCAGGTAAACTGGGGCGTTCTGTTTCAAAACGATTGATCATGCTGGCAGCAAAATGCTGTGCGTTGGCGGCTGACGTGCCGTTGCCACAACAGAGGATTTTGTTGCCGTTTAGCAGGGATTGCACCAGCGTCATTGCGGCACGCGAGATAGCATCCGGAAGGGCTTCCGCCGCGGCAATCTGAGTCTGGATGCTTTCTGTGAAGCACACTTTAATTCTTTCGAGCACGTTATCCCTTTTAAATCTTAATTATGCGTCTTCGCCAAAAGCGTTTTTAAGCCATTCGATCTCATTTCCGGTGAAGGCTATCACATCGAACCGGCAATCCACAGTATCAAAACTCCCATTATGGCGGGCAAGCCACAAGTGGGCAGTCTGTAATAATTTATGTTGTTTGGCGAGCGTCACGCTGGCGGCAGCACCGCCAAAACGGGAGGACTGTCGAAAGCGCACTTCTACAAACACAATGACCTGACCGTCTTTCATGATCAGGTCGATTTCGCCGCCACGTCCACGGACGTTGGCGGCGATAAAACGCAGTCCTTTGCCTTCAAGCCAGCGACGCGCCTTTAACTCCCACGCATCGCCGGTTTGTTTGCGGCTTAACTGGCCGGGACGATCTGCCCCTGCTGGTATTTGAGCCATGATAACTTCCTGTTAATCACACAATCCTGGGTCGCGGTCAGATCGCCGGTGTTGCCGTTAAGCTCGAAGCCCGGCACCTGACGCATCTGGGTAAAGTGGTTCGCCAGCGCCCACGCATCAACCCCCATCGCATACAGACGCGCCAGAGAGTAATCGTTACGCACCGCGCTCAGCGCCTGCTGCATCAGGGATGGATTGCTGCCGGCCAGCATCGGGATTTCGCTGTACTGCAGACCGTCCATTTCCAGACGGAAATCCGGGCCTGCGGTGCCCTGTGCGCTGCGGGAGCTGGCATAAAGCGTTGCGCCGCTCTGGCTGCCGTTACGCATCGCAATCATCGGTTTGATAAAGGCGATCTCCTGCGGCGTGGCAACGATATAGGCCGCATCCACTTTACCGCCACCGCTAATCTGCGCGTCGGTTGGCGGCGCAGGGATCGTCAGGCCGCCAATCGTCACGCCCTGCTGCTGTGGCAGGCTCGCGGTGACCGGGCTACCGTTAAGTGCGATACCCGCCCCGCCGTTTACGCCTGCGCGCAGTTCAGAGACGGAACCGAATTTCTGCTGCAGCACCACGCCGCCGCCCAGCCTCTGCCACTCATCGGCAAAGGCATTGGCCACGCGATCGCCCAGCGTGCTGCGTGGGATGAGCAGCAGCGGAGCCTGCTTACCCTGCTCATGAATATGACGCGCCGCATCGCGGGCTTCATCTTCTGGAGAGAGCGCGAAGTAGCAGATATTCGCCCGGTTCTGAACCTGCTCTGGCTGGTTGAGCGCCAGCACGTTCAGCGTGGTATTGCTCTTCATCAGCTCTTCCACGTTGTTCTTCAGTAGCGGACCGACAACGATGCTCGCCCCGTCCTGCTGTACCTGCGCCAGCACCTGGTCAAGCGGCTGCGAGCTGGTGTCGTAGATTTTCAATTCAGCGCCCGGTTTGGCGCTGGTGGTTGCCACGGCCTGCGGCTGCGCGGCAGGTTGAGCCGCGGGTTGTGCAGGCTGCTGTTGAGGCTGTTCTGCTGTTGTGGCAGGAGCTGGCGCCGTTTGCGTCTCGGCCGGAGCCTGGGCCGCAGGTGCTGCTGTAGCCGGTGCAGCTTCAGCTGGAGGCGTCGTCGGGGCCGTCACAGGGTTTTGCATTGTGCCCTGCGCTGGCGTTTGCGCCGTGGTCAGGTCGCTGGTCTCTGCGGCGGATGGGCTGACAACATCATTATTCACATTAGCCGCCTGGGCTGCCTGTGCGGGAACGGCGCTGCCGGCTACCGACGTCGTGCCGTTTTTCGCCGCTTCAAAACCCTGCTGAATGGTACGTCCAAACACCGCCGCCTGGCCGTTGAGCGGCAGAAGCAGGGCGATTTTGCTGGTGGAAGCTGGCTTAAAGTTCTGCACGTTCACCAGCTGGGTTGGCAGCATTTTCGCGCCCGGGTTTTGCGGATAGCGCGTCTGCCAGTCCGTAATGCCGGCTTTCAACATTTTTGGATCGCTGCGGTTGTTAAACCACATCTGCTGCAGATCCAGCCAGCCCTGCAGGACGTTTTCATCGGCGTTGATGACCAGCGCCTGCGCCTGTTCCTGCGTCATCGACGCCAGCGCTTGCCAGGTGGCATCAATATTTTTCTGCTTATCAGCACCGCCAAGCAGCGGCTCTTGCGCGACGAGCGCGCGGAGCAAGGTCAGCGAAGGGCGTCCCTGCTCAGCGGTAATACCCGCCTGCCAGAAGCGCGCCTGCTGGTTTTTATCCAGCGCGCTTACGTCGATATCACCGAGGATCTTCTTCGCCGCGGCGTAATCTTTCAGCGCGACTTTCAGCTCGGCAGAGAGCAGGCTCTGCTCGCGACGCTGTGCGTCGTTAAGATCTTTTGGCAACTGGTTAAACAGTTCGGCTGCCCGCTGGGTTTTACCCTCTTTCAGCAGTGCACGAATGGCGAGTAATTGCCAGTTGGTCTTGGTATCATTTGAACTCTGCGACATTTGTTGCAGATAAAAGCCAGAATCAGCCTGAGCAGAACCCTGGAGATGGGCGGTGCTCTGGTCAGGTGCCTGAGTGCCACAGCCTGCAAAGATCAGGGCTGCCAGCAGAAGCGGCACGCTGCGCGTGGCTTTTTTTCGAAGAAACGTTAACGGTACCATACTGTATCCAGTGATTTTTTTTACGCAATGCTCAATATTAAATCGGCAATACGGACGAAACAATGAAACAACACGAAACGGCAGATAATTCTCAAGGCCAGCTTTATATTGTACCTACTCCTATCGGGAATTTGTCTGATATTACCCAACGTGCGCTCACCGTACTGCAAGCTGTTGATTTAATTGCTGCTGAAGACACCCGCCACACCGGCCTGCTGCTGCAACATTTCGCGATTAACGCCCGTTTGTTTGCGCTGCACGATCACAATGAGCAACAAAAAGCCGAAACTCTGGTGGCGAAGCTGAAAGAGGGGCAGAACATTGCCCTGGTCTCCGATGCCGGTACGCCGCTGATCAACGATCCGGGCTATCACCTGGTGCGTACCTGTCGCGAAGCCGGTATTCGCGTTGTGCCCCTGCCAGGACCGTGCGCTGCGATTGCTGCGTTAAGCGCCGCAGGTCTGCCGTCTGACCGTTTCTGCTATGAAGGCTTTCTGCCTGCTAAATCCAAAGGCCGCCGCGACGTCTTAAAAGAGTTGGAAGCGGAACCGCGCACCCTGATTTTCTACGAATCCACGCACCGCCTGCTGGAGAGCCTGGAAGATATGGTGACCGTCTGGGGGGAAGGCCGCTACGTGGTGCTGGCGCGCGAGCTGACCAAAACCTGGGAGACCATTCACGGCGCACCGGTGGGCGAACTGCTGGCGTGGGTGAAGGAAGACGAAAACCGCCGCAAGGGTGAAATGGTGCTGATCGTCGAAGGGCACAAGGCGGAAGAAGACGCGCTTCCTGCCGACGCGCTGCGTACGCTGGCGCTGCTGCAGGCGGAACTCCCGTTGAAGAAAGCCGCTGCGCTGGCGGCAGAAATTCACGGCGTGAAGAAAAATGCGTTGTATAAGTATGCGCTGGAGCAGCAGGGAGAGTAAGCTCCTGCTGCCTGTTTTGCCGGGTGGTGGCTGCGCCTTACCCGGCCTACGGATCGTTATGTGTCTTTTAGCTAGCAGGTATCGCCTCAACCTGGAAGGTTTGCGGCGTGTCCGACGGGTTACCTAAATGCGGGATAGATGTGGGACGGAAAATCACGTCACCGGTGCCGGGTTAAACACCGCCAGCTGATTATGCAATCCCCATTGGTCCGAGAAGGTTTTCTTTCGCCCGCTGGCGACATCCAGAATGAAGTGGAACAGCTTCCAGCCCACGTCCTCAATGCTCTCTTCTCCGGTGGCGATGGTGCCCGCGTTAATATCCATTAAGTCATACCAGCGGTTTGCCAGCTCGGTGCGAGTCGCCATCTTGATCACCGGCACCGCCATCAGGCCGTACGGCGTGCCGCGCCCGGTGGTAAAGACCTGTACCGTAATGCCGGATGCCACCTGCTGCGTCCCGCACACAAAATCGCTGGCCGGCGTTGCCGCGTAGATCAGGCCGCGTTTCGTCGGGCGCTGGCCCGGAGAGAGCACTTCTGCAATGGCGCTCTGCCCGGATTTGGCAATAGAGCCGAGGGCTTTTTCCACCACGTTTGCCAGGCCGCCTTTCTTGTTGCCCGGAGACGGGTTGGCGCTGCGGTCGGTTTTGCCCATATCGAGATAGTTATCGTACCAGGCCATCTCCTCAAGCAGTCGCTTGCCGACCTCTTTATTAACGGCGCGCGGCGTCAGCAGATGGATGGCGTCACGCACTTCAGTCACCTCGGAGAACATCACCGTGGCGCCGCAGCGTACAAGCAGATCGGACGCATAGCCCACCGCCGGGTTGGCCGTCACGCCGGAGAAGGCATCGCTGCCGCCGCACTGGGTTCCGACCACCAGCTCCGACGCCGGGCACGTTTCGCGCTGGCGGCGGTTGAGCTTGTCCAGATGGCGTTCTGCTACCTGCAAAATATCGTCGACCATTGAGCGGAAACCGACGTGGCGTTCGTCCTGCAGGCGCACGATACTGGCCTCGTCTGCCGGAATGGCTTTGACATCTTCCGTGCCTTGCAGCAGGCGCTCGGGCTGGAGCTTTTCACATCCCAGGCCAATGACCATCACCTCGCCGCCAAAGTTGGGGTTCAGGGCAATATTGTGGATGGTGCGGATAGGCACCACCGCAGCGGGCGCGTTAATCGCCACGCCGCAGCCGTAGAGGTGGTTCAGTCCCACCACGCCGTCGACGTTCGGGTATTTTGGCAGCAGATCGCGTTCGATGATTTTCACCACGTAATCCACGACGCCCGCCACGCAGTGCACGCTGGTGGTAATGCCGAGCAGATTTTTAGTGCCGACGCTGCCGTCCGCATTGCGATACCCTTCAAAGGTATAGCCTTCCAGCGGGGGAAGCGGTTCCGGCACGCGGGTTGCTAGCGGAAGCGTGTTCAGCGGCGGCGCTTCTGGCAGCGCCACCAGCGACTCCTCCACCCAGCTTCCCTGCGGAATAGGACGGACGGCATAGCCGA
The DNA here is from genome assembly GCF_003331015.1 of Enterobacter sp. GER_MD16_1505_Eko_090. Lineage (NCBI taxonomy): Bacteria > Pseudomonadati > Pseudomonadota > Gammaproteobacteria > Enterobacterales > Enterobacteriaceae > Enterobacter > Enterobacter sp. GER_MD16_1505_Eko_090. The sequence goes on from NZ_PUQF01000013.1 coordinate 138,959, forward strand.
TGACTTCACCGTAACGCACAATTTCGCTTTCAGCAGGGATATCCACCAGGGCGACTTTATGTCCCTGCGGAACATGCTCAGTCAGTTCCAGCCCGTCCGGGAAGCGGGTTCCTGCTTTTAAGCCATTGTCGTTGACGATAATCGCCACGTTATCGGCGTCGTGCACTTTTATATAAAACGCCGTCGGCGGTGCCTGTCGAATTTCAATGTCGGCCATTGGTCAGTATTCTCCAGCAAAATTCTGATAATAGGTTCAGCCATTTTTCTGATGGTAGAAATAAATACGCGGCTTTCAGAAATAAAGCATGTCAGCAGATTCAATATCAAAATGTGATCCCGATCGCTCGCGAGCCCGTAATCCTTGATTCTGTGCATTAGCGCCCAGTGCTTTGTGCATATGCAAAAATTTTTATCAAAAAATAGCGTAATACCTGAGCATTAAAACAATGTGCGGTCGTGGATTGCATCTTATACTGAATGACGATTTTATTACGCCAGAATATGTCCGAATAATAAATATCATGCTGGCGCGGTGTCTGAATTAATAAAATGATGCTGAAAAAGGCTGCGGAATTAAAAAGGTAAATACGATGAATAACGCTATCTTCCCGAATAAATTTAAAGCGGCTCTCGCAGCGCACCAGATTCAGATTGGCTGCTGGTCCGCGCTGGCAAACCCTATCAGCACCGAAGTGCTGGGCCTGGCCGGTTTCGACTGGCTGGTGCTGGACGGCGAACATGCACCAAACGATATCAGCACGTTTATTCCGCAGCTGATGGCGCTGAAAGGCAGCAACAGTGCCCCGGTGGTGCGTGTCCCCACCAACGAACCGGTGATTATTAAGCGTCTGCTGGATATCGGCTTCTACAACTTCCTGATCCCGTTTGTGGAGACGGAAGAGCAAGCGGCGCTGGCCGTGGCGTCAACGCGCTATCCTCCCGAAGGGATCCGCGGCGTTTCCGTTTCGCACCGCGCCAATATGTTTGGCACCGTCCCGGACTATTTCGCTCAGTCCAACAGCAACATCACCATTCTGGTTCAGATCGAGAGCCAGCAGGGCGTCGATAACGTCGACGCGATTGCCGCCACAAGCGGCGTGGACGGGATCTTCGTCGGCCCAAGCGATCTGGCTGCGGCCTTTGGCCATCTGGGTAACGCCAGCCACCCTGACGTGCAGCGCGCGATCCAGCACATCTTTGCCCGCGCCAAAGCACACGGCAAGCCGTGCGGCATTCTGGCGCCGGTTGAGGCTGACGCCCGCCGCTACCTGGAGTGGGGAGCCACGTTTGTTGCCGTCGGCAGCGACCTCGGCGTTTTCCGCTCGGCTACGCAGAAATTAGCGGACGCTTTTAAAAAATAACCATCATTGAGGAAACAGATTATGACGCTGAAAGTGGGTTTTATTGGCCTGGGGATCATGGGTAAACCAATGAGTAAGAACCTCATCAAAGCAGGTTACTCGCTGGTGGTCTCCGATCATAATCCACAGGCCGTGGCTGAGGTGATAGCGGCTGGCGCAGAAGCAGCCACCACCGCGAAAGCCATTGCCGAGCAGTGCGATGTCATCATCACCATGCTGCCAAACTCCCCGCACGTCAAAGAAGTCGCGCTGGGTGAAAACGGCATTATCGACGGCGCGAAACCGGGCCTGGTGCTGATCGATATGAGCTCTATCGCACCGCTCGCGAGCCGTAAAATCAGCGAGGCGTTGAAGGCGAAGGGCGTCGATATGCTGGATGCACCGGTCAGCGGCGGCGAGCCGAAAGCCATCGACGGCACGCTGTCGGTCATGGTCGGCGGCGATAAAGCTATTTTCGATAAATTTTACGACCTGATGAAAGCCATGGCGGGCTCCGTGGTACACACCGGGGAGATCGGGGCGGGTAACGTGACCAAGCTGGCAAACCAGGTGATCGTGGCACTCAACATTGCCGCCATGTCTGAAGCGCTGACGCTGGCAACCAAAGCGGGCGTCAATCCGGACCTGGTCTACCAGGCTATTCGCGGCGGTCTGGCAGGCAGTACGGTGCTGGATGCCAAAGCGCCAATGGTCATGGATCGCAATTTCAAACCCGGTTTCCGCATCGACCTGCATATTAAAGATCTGGCGAACGCGCTGGACACTTCCCACGGCGTGGGCGCACAGCTGCCGCTGACCGCGGCGGTCATGGAGATGATGCAGGCGCTGCGTGCCGATGGCCTGGGCACGGCCGATCACAGCGCAATTGCATGCTACTACGAAAAACTGGCGAAGGTGGAAGTGGCGCGTTAATCACGGCTTACCCACAGCCGAGGGTGACAGCGGCGCGCAAACCCTCTATACTGCGCGCCGAAGCTGACCAGACAGTCGCCGCTTCGTCGTCGTCCCTTTCGGGGGAGACGGGCGGAGGGGAGGAAAGTCCGGGCTCCATAGGGCAGGGTGCCAGGTAACGCCTGGGGGGGAAACCCACGACCAGTGCAACAGAGAGCAAACCGCCGATGGCCCGCGCAAGCGGGATCAGGTAAGGGTGAAAGGGTGCGGTAAGAGCGCACCGCGCGGCTGGTAACAGTCCGTGGCACGGTAAACTCCACCCGGAGCAAGGCCAAATAGGGGTTCACATGGTACGGCCCGTACTGAACCCGGGTAGGCTGCTTGAGCCAGTGAGCGATTGCTGGCCTAGATGAATGACTGTCCACGACAGAACCCGGCTTATCGGTCAGCTTCAACTTCTTCTAAAACAATACGTTGGTGTGTCTCAGGCTTTCCCTGGTGAAAATGTGACACAGACTGTGATACAAACGAGGCACACCAACGGCTGTTCCATCCCGACTATCCTGAAACCTTGCAACCGCGACAGCCTTCATTTCCGTCTGCCTTCAGTTTATATGTATGTCTCTGGATTGCGATTCATATTTATTTACTGACAATATTGGCTCTACAGACCACCCTGGCTCACTAGAATGTATGAGAAAAATAAATAAAACGTTAATAAATACAGTTTGTCCCTAATTAATTTCTGAAAATGAAGGGGGGCTATTGCTATAGAATGATAAGAACGCTTAACTCAATGCCTAATTTTCTCATCGGTATTCGGTTGAGCATGGACAGAAAAAACAAACTAAAAAAACTAATCCAATATCATAAAAATATACTTAAAAATCACCGATATCAGCCTGGTTTAGCAGGTGCAGATCTGAGGTTTATGGATCTCAGGGGGCTCTATTTACGCAATATTAATTTATCGGGATGCGATATTTCGTTTTGTGATCTTCGAGGAGCCGATTTCTCCTGTGCCAATCTTGCAGGCGCTAATCTTAGCTACTGTAAAACGGAAGGTACAATTTTTAGTCACGCTGATTGTACTTGCGTGGATTTTACTGGAAGTGATATCCATGATGTCAGGTTATTGACGGAACATGAACAAAATGAAAGTGATACGCCACTATCCCGACCACTCATCTCCATCTATATGCCAACCTGGAACCGCCAGGCATTGACGATCAGAGCCATACAATCGGTACTGAATCAAGACTATGTGAACTGGGAACTCATTATCATTGACGATTTCTCATCGTCATTTGACCAACTCTTGACGTATATCTCCGAACTGAATGACCCACGCATTACCTATATCCGCAATGAATTTAACTCTGGCGCTTGTGCAGTCCGAAATCAGGCTATACGAATGGCCCGTGGTGACCTTATTACGGGTCTGGATGATGATGATGAATGGCTGCCGACACGCCTGTCCTCTTTTCTTACCTGGCAACATAAACTTCAGTTGCACAGTTTTTTGTACGCAAATGATTATCTCTGTGACGGTACCGGATATCATCATCCTGATGAATTACAGGTGTATCCGAAACCAGCTTATAAAAAAAGCCTGTTTGATAAACGGAATATTATAGGTAACCAAATGCTGACCTTAACCAGTAGAATGCAGCAGATCCTGTTCGACGACGCCTTGCCTGCTGCTCAGGATTATGATGCTTTTTATCGGCTTGCAGAAACCTTCGGTGAACCTTTCAAACTGGATGACATCACACAGGTGCTTTATGTCAATCACGGCGAAGCCCGCATTACCTGCTCAGGACGAAAGTTTTCAGGTTATTTAGGTTTTTACCGGAAACACAAAGCCAAATTAGACGTATCGAGTAAAAAATATCAGCTCTTCACTCTATACTACATTCGCAACAAAAAGATGCGCCCGCAAACCCTGATGAAACTGATGACGCTACGCAATCTGAAACGCTATCTGATGATGTATACCCGCTTCCGGAACAAAAAGTTCTGATGCCTACAAACGACAAGAGTCGTTGTGGTGTCCGGAAATAGTAGGTTAATACGGCAATCATTGTGACGAGGGGCTGGATAAGTCGCCGGGAATTACCCCGGCGGACAACCACGACGAACGGGTAAGTGCAGCGCCACCCGGCACCACACAAACGACATCAATTCTCATATTTGCGACATTAAGCACATTTCACTGTTTTTCACTCGCCGGTTTCGCCTCGGCATCTGCAGACGATCGCCATCACAAAATTTAAATCTAAAAAACCGGCGATCTGTAGTATTGATAATTTGTTATGATTGTTAGCTTAATGTTCGTAAATCTTTTCTCGTTTGATATGCGCTTATTGAAATCAAATACATTTCCTCCGTGAATATGTGACGTATTCCACTCTTTTCCTGAAGTTTGAAAATTTACGTCGTAAAAAATGGCTTAAATGAAAGTATGTTTCAAAAAAATGACGGTTATTTATTAGCCTTTAATTGCCTGAAATATCGTCTTTATTGTTTTTTAAGAACGGTGAAATAAATCCGGGTTATCGCCATAAAATAAATTTATTAGCGCTATTTTTGTTGATCAATATCAGCGTTGTAGCGTATTTAATTACCTTCAATGCATTGATTTATAAGGTTTTTAATGGGTTTTTAAAACGTGAGTTAAGGGTTGCTCAAAGCAAATTGTGAGTAACAGCACATACCCCCTGAAACATTATTGAGTAGAATTCACCCCGTCATAGGGAAATAAGCGCAGAATATTATGAACACTATTATTCTACCGAAAACACAGCACCTCGTGGTATTTCAGGAAGTCATTAAAAGTGGCTCCATAGGTTCTGCTGCAAGACAACTGGGCCTGACGCAACCCGCCGTCAGCAAAATCATCAGCGATATCGAATCTTACTTCGGTGTGGAAGTGATGGTACGTAAAAATACGGGCGTAAAACTGACAGCTGCAGGCCAGGTTCTGCTCTCGTACTCCGAGTCGATCACCCGTGAAATGAAAAACATGGTGAGCGAAATCAACAGTCTCAGTTTTAGCACCGTTATGGATGTCTCCTTTGGCTATCCGTCGCTGATTGGTTTTACCTTCCTGTCTGAGATGATCAAAAAATTCAAGGAAGTGTTCCCGAAAGCGCGCGTCTCAATGTATGAAGCTCAGCTCTCCTCTTTCCTCCCGGCCATTCGCGATGGTCGTCTGGATTTCGCTATCGGCACGCTGAGCGATGAAATGCTGCTTCAGGATCTGCACGTCGAACCGCTGTTTGAGTCTGAGTTTGTGCTGGTCGCCAGCAAAACGCGAACGTGCACCGGCCCGACGACACTGGCATCGCTTACGCACGAGCAGTGGGTGATGCCGCAAACCGATATGGGCTACTACAAAGAACTTCTGACCACTCTGCAAGATAACCACATCAGCATCGAAAACATCGTCCAGACCGATTCCGTCGTCACCATTTATAACCTTGTCCTGAATGCCGATTATCTGACGGTGATTCCCCGCGACATGATTGCCCCATTCGGTTCGGATCAATTTATTGTGCTGCCCGTGGAAGAAGAATTACCCGTGGCGCGTTATGCTGCCGTGTGGTCTAAAAATTACAGGATTAAAAAATCGGCGTCAGTATTAGTTGAGCTGGCTAAACAATATTCGTCGATGAATATCGAAAGACGACGATGAATAATAAGTTTTAATTTTAAAAATACCCAGAGCTTAACGTATTAACGCTCTGATACCCTGACTTTGCCTGAAAAGAATGAATTATTATAACGAGGATATTATGCATATTACCTACGATCTCCCGGTAACCATTGAAGATATTCAGGACGCCAGAAAACGACTGGCAGGCAAGATATATAAAACCGGTATGCCGCGCTCGAATTATCTCAGCGAACGGTGTAAGGGCGAAATATTCCTTAAGTTTGAGAACATGCAGCGTACCGGTTCGTTCAAAATTCGCGGCGCGTTTAATAAATTAAGCTCGCTGACCGATGCTGAAAAGCGCAAAGGCGTGGTCGCCTGCTCTGCGGGAAACCACGCGCAAGGAGTGTCGCTCTCCTGCGCCATGCTCGGCATCGACGGTAAAGTGGTGATGCCGATGGGCGCACCAAAATCTAAAGTGGCCGCGACCCGCGACTACTCGGCGGAAGTGGTGCTCCACGGTGAGAACTTCAACGACACCATCGCTAAAGTGAGCGAAATCGTCGAGATGGAAGGGCGCATTTTTATTCCGCCTTACGATGACGCCAAAGTGATCGCCGGGCAGGGCACCATCGGTCTGGAAATTCTCGAAGATTTATACGACGTGGATAACGTCATTGTCCCTATCGGCGGCGGCGGATTAATTGCCGGGATTGCAACGGCGATTAAATCCATCAACCCGACCATTAATATTATCGGCGTACAGTCTGAAAACGTGCACGGAATGGCAGCCTCCTGGCAGGCAGGAGAAATAACCAACCATCGCGTTACCGGCACGTTAGCCGACGGCTGCGACGTCTCTCGTCCGGGTAAATTAACCTTCGAAATCGTTCGTGAACTGGTCGATGACATTGTGCTGGTGAGCGAAGACGATATTCGCAACAGCATGATTGCCCTTATTCAGCGAAATAAAGTGGTGACGGAAGGCGCCGGCGCGCTGGCCTGTGCCGCGTTATTAAGCGGCAAGCTTGACCACTATATTCAGGGCCGTAAAACCGTTTGCATTATTTCCGGCGGCAATATCGATCTCTCCCGTGTTTCCCAAATTACCGGCTTCGTTGACGCATAAAGGTGACCTATGAGCAACACAGAAAGCATTATCGTTGGCCAGACAAAAACGTCCTCCTGGCGTAAGTCTGATACCACCTGGACGCTTGGCCTGTTTGGTACCGCCATTGGCGCAGGCGTGCTGTTCTTTCCCATTCGCGCAGGCTTTGGGGGCTTAATCCCTATCCTGCTGATGCTGGTTCTCGCGTTCCCGATAGCGTTTTACTGCCACCGCGCGCTGGCGCGCCTCTGCCTGTCCGGCAGCAACGTCTCCGGCAACATCACCGAAACGGTAGAAGAGCATTTCGGTAAAACCGGCGGGGTGGTGATCACGTTCCTCTACTTCTTTGCCATTTGCCCGCTGCTGTGGATTTACGGCGTCACTATTACTAACACCTTCATGACCTTCTGGGAAAACCAGCTCCAGCTGCCTGCGCTAAACCGCGGCGTGGTGGCGCTGTTCCTGCTGCTGCTGATGGCTTTTGTTATCTGGTTTGGTAAAGACCTGATGGTGAAGGTGATGAGCTTCCTGGTGTTCCCGTTTATTGCCAGTCTGGTACTGATTTCCCTGTCGCTGATCCCTTACTGGAACTCCGCGGTGATCGACCAGGTCAACCTGAGCGATATCGCCTTCACCGGCCATGACGGCATTCTGGTTACGGTGTGGCTGGGGATCTCCATCATGGTCTTCTCCTTTAACTTCTCGCCTATCGTCTCCTCGTTTGTGGTTTCCAAGCGCGAAGAGTACGAGCCGGAGTTCGGTAAAGAATTCACCGAGCAGAAATGTTCCAAAATCATCGGTCGCGCCAGCATGCTGATGGTCGCCGTGGTGATGTTCTTCGCCTTTAGCTGCCTGTTTACGCTCTCTCCGCAGAACATGGCGGACGCCAAAGCGCAGAACATTCCGGTGCTCTCTTACCTGGCGAACCACTTTGCCTCCATGTCCGGCACCAAATCGACGTTCGCGACGGTACTGGAATATGGCGCTTCCATTATTGCCCTGGTCGCTATCTTCAAATCTTTCTTCGGTCATTATCTGGGCACGCTGGAAGGGCTGAATGGCCTGATCCTCAAGTTCGGCTACAAAGGCGATAAGAAGAAGGTCTCTGTCGGCAAACTGAACACCATCAGCATGGTGTTCATCATGGGCTCCACCTGGGTTGTCGCGTACGCCAACCCGAACATTCTCGACCTTATCGAAGCCATGGGCGCGCCAATCATCGCCTCTCTGCTGTGCCTGCTGCCGATGTACGCCATCCGCAAAGCGCCGGCCATGGCGAAATATAAGGGCAAACCCGAGAACATCTTCGTCACGGTTGTGGGCCTGCTGACCATTCTGAATATCGTTTACAAACTGTTCTAAACCATTGCTCAGGAAGAGCGGAGTCACATGATGATTGAGTTTCCGGTTGTACTGGTAATTAACTGCGGTTCGTCCTCTGTTAAGTTTTCGGTGCTCGATGCCAGCAGCTGCGACGCCCTGATGACGGGCATTGCAGACGGCATCAACACGGATAAAGCCTTTATTTCCGTGAACGGGGGTGAGCCAGCCAGACTGGCTCACCAGGACTACGAAGGGGCGCTGGCTGCCATCGCCCTGGAGCTGGAGAAGCGTGACCTGATGAGCAGCGTGGCCTTAATTGGCCACCGCATTGCGCACGGTGGTGACCTCTTCAGCGAGTCGACCCTGATTACGGAAGAGGTGATTGAGCAGATCCGCCAGGTCTCCCCGCTGGCGCCGCTGCATAACTACGCCAACCTGAGCGGCGTGGAAGCCGCAGAGCGCCTGTTTCCGGGCGTGCAGCAGGTCGCGGTATTTGATACCAGCTTCCACCAGACGCTGCCGCCGCAGGCGTACCTGTACGGTTTGCCGTACCGCTATTTTGAAGCGCTGGGCGTGCGCCGCTACGGCTTCCACGGCACCTCTCACCGCTACGTGTCCGGGCAGGCGCACGCGCTCCTCGGGCTGTCCCCCGATGACAGCGGCCTGGTGGTTGCCCACCTCGGCAACGGGGCGTCCATCTGCGCGGTGCGTAACGGCGAGAGCGTGGATACGTCCATGGGCATGACGCCGCTGGAAGGACTGATGATGGGCACGCGCTGCGGCGACGTGGATTTTGGCGCGATGGCGTGGATTGCCCAGCAGACCGGCCAGTCGTTTGAGGATCTGGAGCGCGTGGTCAACAAAGAGTCCGGGTTGCTGGGGATCTCCGGTATCTCCTCCGATTTACGGGCGCTGGAGAAAGCCTGGCACGCTGGCAATGAGCGGGCGCAGCTGGCTATCCAGACCTTCGTTCACCGTATAGCGCGACATATCGCCGGGCACGCGGCGTCGCTGCACCGCCTCGATGGGGTGGTCTTTACCGGCGGCATCGGCGAAAACTCAACGCTTGTCCGCGCGCTGGTGGCGGAACATCTGAAAGTGTTCGGCATCCGCCTCGACGACGCCAAAAATGCCCTGCCGGGTAGCGCGGGTGAGCGCGTCATCTCCACTGATACCTCCCGCGTGATCTGCGCGGTGATCCCTACCAACGAAGAAAAAATGATCGCGCTGGACGCCCTCCGTCTTGGGAAGGTTACCCCGGCTGCGGCTTACGCCTGATAAAGCGAGAATCTGATGAAAGTAACAATCGAAACGGGCGTCGCGCCCTACAGCGACGCATGGGCCGGGTTTCGCGGTGAAGAATGGAAAAACGCCGTCAACGTCCGCGATTTTATTCAGCATAACTACACCCCTTATGAAGGCGATGAAGCTTTCCTCGCGCAGGCGACGCCAGCAACGACGGCGCTGTGGCAGAAGGTGATGGTCGGCATTCGTCAGGAGAATGCCACCCACGCCCCGGTGGATTTTGACACCAACATTGCCACCACCATTACGGCCCACGGGCCGGGCTACATCGACCAGGATCTGGAGACGATCGTCGGCCTGCAAACCGACAAGCCGCTCAAGCGCGCCCTGCATCCGTACGGCGGGATCAACATGATCCGCAGCTCGTTCGAAGCCTATGGCCGGGAGATGGATCCGCAGTTCGAATACCTGTTTACCGACCTGCGCAAAACCCACAACCAGGGCGTGTTTGACGTCTATTCGCCAGAGATGATGCGCTGCCGCAAATCCGGCGTGCTGACCGGTTTGCCGGACGGCTACGGGCGCGGGCGCATTATCGGTGATTACCGCCGCGTGGCGCTCTACGGTATCCGCTATCTGGTGCGCGAGCGTGAGCTTCAGTTCGCCGATCTGCAGGGCCGGCTGGAGCGCGGCGAAGATCTGGAGGCGACGATCCGCCTGCGCGAAGAGCTGGCGGAACACAAGCGCGCGCTGCTGCAGATCCAGCAGATGGCGGCGAACTATGGCTTTGATATCTCACGCCCGGCGATGAACGCCCAGGAAGCGGTGCAGTGGCTCTATTTCGCCTACCTGGCAGCGGTAAAATCCCAGAACGGCGGAGCCATGTCGCTGGGGCGCACGGCCTCGTTCCTCGATATCTACATCGAACGCGACATGCAGGCGGGGCGGCTGAACGAGGTGCAGGCGCAGGAGCTGATCGACCACTTCATCATGAAGATCCGCATGGTGCGCTTCCTGCGCACGCCGGAATTCGACACGCTCTTCTCCGGCGATCCGATCTGGGCCACGGAAGTGATAGGCGGCATGGGGCTGGACGGCCGCACGCTGGTGACCAAAAACAGCTTCCGCTATCTGCACACCCTGCACACCATGGGGCCCGCGCCGGAGCCGAACCTGACGATCCTCTGGTCTGAACAACTGCCGATCGCGTTCAAGAAATACGCCGCGCAGGTGTCGATCGTTACCTCGTCGCTGCAGTATGAGAACGACGATCTGATGCGTGCGGACTTCAACAGCGACGACTACGCCATTGCCTGCTGCGTCAGCCCGATGGTGATCGGCAAGCAGATGCAGTTCTTCGGCGCGCGCGCCAACCTCGCCAAAACGCTGCTGTACGCGATCAACGGCGGGGTGGACGAGAAGCTGAAGATCCAGGTCGGCCCGAAAACCGATCCGCTGCTGGATGAGGTACTGGATTACGACACCGTAATGGCGAGCCTCGATCACTTCATGGACTGGCTGGCGGTGCAGTACATCAGCGCGCTGAATCTCATTCACTACATGCATGATAAGTACAGCTACGAAGCCTCGCTGATGGCGCTGCACGATCGGGATGTCTACCGCACTATGGCCTGCGGCATTGCCGGGTTGTCGGTAGCGGCGGATTCCCTGTCCGCCATTAAATACGCCACGGTGAAGCCGGTGCGCGACCATACCGGTCTGGCGGTCGATTTCGTGATAGAAGGGGATTACCCGCAGTACGGCAACAACGATGACCGCGTGGACAGCATCGCCTGCGACCTGGTGGAACGCTTTATGAAGAAAATTCAGGCGCTGCCAACCTACCGCAACGCGGTGCCGACTCAGTCGATCCTGACCATCACCTCCAACGTGGTTTACGGGCAGAAGACCGGGAACACGCCGGACGGACGACGCGGCGGCACGCCGTTTGCCCCAGGCGCGAACCCCATGCACGGCCGTGACAGAAAAGGGGCGGTGGCCTCGTTAACGTCGGTCGCCAAGCTGCCGTTCACCTATGCCAAAGACGGGATCTCTTACACCTTCTCCATCGTGCCGCAGGCGCTGGGCAAAGACGAGCTGGTGCGCAAAACCAACCTGGTAGGGCTGCTGGACGGGTACTTCCATCACGAAGCGTCTATTGAGGGTGGGCAGCACCTGAACGTTAACGTGATGAACCGGGAGATGCTCCTCGATGCCATTGCGCATCCGGAGAATTACCCGAACCTGACGATCCGCGTTTCGGGCTATGCGGTGCGCTTTAATGCGCTGACACGCGAGCAGCAGCAGGACGTGATTTCGAGGACGTTTACGCAGGCGATTTGACGAAAACCTACTCTCATGCCCCCTCACTGCAGGGGGCATTTTTTTGCCCGCTAAACATACAAAATTGTTTATATAATTACTCACACATATTCATCCGCTCTTGAAAAACAATGCTCCTGCTTTTTCCTATAACAGCATGTAAGGACTGTAAGATGATGAAAATGACCCGCATTGCGTTGGCTGCTGCTTCACTGGTGGTGTGCAGTTTTACGGCGCAGGCCGCGAACGTTGAGGCTGCCCCGTCACCGTCCCAGGATCCTCTGGTACAACACCTGAAGCTCAGCAATGAGCAGGTGAAAAAGATTGAAGATCTGCATAAGCAGCTGGAACAAAATGTCAGCAAGATCCCGATGACGGGCGTGAAGGACGGCGCGCTGATCGACATGTTCCAGGCGGGAAAATGGGACGAAAGCACGGTGAAAAGCCAGCTTAGTGCATTCAGCAAAATTGAAGAGCAGACCCGCTATTACCGCGTGAAATATTACTTCGACGTCAGTCAGGTATTGACGCCGGAACAGCGCAAACAGATTAGAACGGATATGGCTAACGCGCTGGCTAACTGATTTCCTGCCCGCGCACCGCGCGGGTTTTTATTTCTTGATCGGTGTCACTTTTAGAAAAATACCGTCTATCAACCCATTAACAAAGCAAAATTTCCTCTATCATTCGAAAATCCTCATAAAAGTTGTGACTTTTTTCTCCCTCGCTCCGGTTAATATTTTCTCACATCAATAACAAGCACCTGCTGCCATCTGAATCGCCATCGCTGGCGATCGGAACCTTATAAAAACAACTGTTTACCCTACAAAATAAGCGAGTGCCCCATGGATACGGCAACAAACAGCAGTGTCATTGTGAATGATTCCCCCGCGGCAAGGCGGGCGGGAATGAGTGAAAGCGAGTGGCGAGAGGCGATCAAATTCGACAGCACCGACACGGGTTGGGTCATCATGAGTATTGGGATGGCTATCGGCGCGGGGATTGTTTTTCTCCCGGTACAAGTCGGATTAATGGGGCTGTGGGTCTTTTTGCTCTCGTCCATTATTGGTTATCCCGCCATGTATTTATTTCAACGGTTGTTTATTAACACGCTGGCAGAATCCCCGGAATGCAAAGACTACCCGAGCGTAATTAGCGGGTATTTGGGTAAGAACTGGGGGATTTTATTAGGTGCGCTCTATTTCGTGATGCTGGTGATCTGGATGTTTGTCTATTCCACGGCCATTACCAACGACAGCGCCTCGTATTTGCACACCTTCGGCGTGACCGACGGTTTGCTCTCGGAAAATCCGTTCTACGGTTTATTCCTGATTTGCATTCTGGTCGCGATTTCTTCACGCGGTGAAAAGCTGTTGTTTAAAGTTTCAAGCCTGATGGTGCTTACCAAGCTGTTTGTCGTTGCGGCGCTGGGGCTGTCAATGATTGGCCTCTGGCATTTAGCCAACGTGGGCATGCTGCCGCCGCTGGGATTGCTGATTAAAAATGCCATCATTACGCTGCCCTTTACCTTAACCTCCATTCTCTTTATTCAGACCCTGAGCCCGATGGTGATCTCGTACCGTTCACGTGAAAAATCGGTGGAGGTGGCGCGTCATAAGGCGCTCCGGGCAATGAACATTGCCTTTGGCATCCTGTTTGTGACGGTCTTCTTCTACGCTGTCTCCTTCACCCTGGCGATGGGGCACGATGAGGCGGTCAAAGCCTACGAGCAGAATATCTCTGCCCTGGCGATTGCGGCGCAGTTTATCAGCGGCGACGGCGCGGGCTGGGTCAAAATCGTCAGCGTGATCCTCAATATCTTCGCCGTGATGACCGCGTTCTTCGGCGTCTACCTCGGCTTCCGCGAGGCCACGCAGGGTATCGTCATGAACATCCTGCGCCGCAAAATGCCGGCAGAAAGAATCAATGAAAACGCCGTCCAGCGCGGGATTATGCTGTTCGCCATTCTGCTGGCCTGGAGCGCGATAGTCCTGAACGCGCCGGTGTTGAGCTTCACCTCCATCTGTAGCCCCATCTTCGGCATGGTGGGCTGTCTGATCCCGGCATGGCTGGTCTACAAGGTACCGGCGCTGCATAAATATAAAGGCGTATCGCTGGTGATTATTGTCATCACCGGACTGCTGCTTTGTGTTTCTCCTTTCCTCGCATTCTCCTGAGGGTAATTAAGGTCGTAACGATGTCTGAGCAAACTCATCCTTTATGGAATCAATTTATTCGCGCGGTGCAGGAAGAAGTGAAGCCTGCCCTTGGGTGTACCGAACCCGTCTCTCTGGCACTGGCCTGTGCGACTGCCGCAGACCTCCTGCCGGGGGAGGTCACACGGATTGAGGCGTGGGTCTCGCCGAACCTGATGAAAAACGGGCTGGGCGTGACGGTACCGGGTACCGGCATGGTCGGATTACCGATTGCGGCGGCGCTGGGCGCGATTGGCGGTAACGCGCACGCCGGACTGGAGGTGTTGAAAGATGCCACAGCCGATGCACTGGTCCGCGCCAAAGCCCTGCTTGAGGCAGGGCAAGTGCAGGTAAAACTGCAGGAGCCCTGCGATGAGATCCTCTATTCCCGCGCCTGCGTTTATGCCGGCGAACTCTCGGCAATGGTGACCATCGCGGGCGGGCATACCCGGGTGGTGGAAGTGGTTTGCCAGGGGGAAACGCGCTTTACGCTGGATAAGCCCGTGACCGAGGTGGATGACAACCCGCTGGCAGTACTGTCGCACGCTACGCTGTCGCAGATCCTGGAATTTGTCGAGCAGGTGCCGTTTGAGGCCATTCGCTTCATCCTGGAAGCAGGGCAACTGAACGATGCGCTCTCCCGCGAAGGGCTCAGCGGGAAGTGGGGGCTGCATATTGGCGCAACGCTTGAGAAGCAGCGCTCGCGCGGATGGCTGGCGCAGGATCTGGGTTCAGACATTGTTATTCGCACCAGCGCCGCCTCGGATGCCCGGATGGGGGGCGCAACGCTGCCGGCGATGAGCAATTCGGGCTCCGGTAACCAGGGGATCACCGCCACCATGCCCGTCATTGTTGTGGCTGAGCACCTTCAGGCCGGTGACGAACGGCTGGCGCGGGCGCTGATGCTGTCGCATCTGTCGGCGATCTATATCCATCACCAGCTTCCTCGCCTGTCCGCACTGTGTGCGGCGACAACCGCGGCGATGGGCGCTGCGGCGGGCATGGCGTGGCTGATGGGTGGCCGTTACCAGACCATCGCAATGGCGATCGGCAGTATGATCGGTGACGTCAGCGGGATGATCTGCGACGGGGCGTCAAACAGCTGCGCCATGAAGGTTTCCACCAGCGTCAGCAGCGCCTGGAAAGCGGTGATGATGGCACTGGATGAGTCGGGCGTGACGGGCAACGAGGGGATTGTCGCGCACGATGTGGAGCAGTCGATCGCGAACCTGTGCGCCCTGGCGTGCCGCTCGATGCAGGCCACGGACCGGCAGATTATTGAGATCATGGCGAGTAAGGTGTAGCGAGTTCAGGGCTCTATCGGTTCCCTCTCCCTGTGGGAGAGGGTTAGGGTGAGGGCGTTCTTTAAACCGGCAAATCAATCAGCAGCGCGCGCAGCGGCGTATCCGCCACCAGGGTAATATTCGCTTCATCACGAATAAACGCGCCGTCGCCGCAGGTGAGCGCTTCTTTCTCTTCCGCGTGCGTCACCGCATGCACCGTACCGTGAATCGACTGCAGATAGGCGCGCGGGCCGTGAAGCTGGAAGCTTGCCTGTTCACCTTTTTTCAGCTCGATATGGTGCAGCCACACCTGCTGACGCAGCTGCAGGCTCCCTTTGCTGCCATCAGGGGATGCAATCAGCTGCTGCTTATCGCCCGTTAAATCTAACTTCTGTACCAGCGGATTTTCCCGCTCAGGGCAGGCGTCGAGCCACAGCTGCATGCGGGTCAGCGTTTTGTCTTTGCTGAGGTTATGCTCGCTGTAGCTGATGCCCGGCTGCGTGGAAATTAACAGCGCTTCGCCAGCCTTTGCCTGGACATGATTGCCCTCGCTATCGCGGTATTCTGCCTCGCCTTCCAGGATCAGGTTCAGGATATCGACTTTCGGGTACGTACGCGGCTGGAAGGAGGCGCCCGGGGCGAGCACTTCCTGGTTCAACACGCGCAGTGAAGCGTAACCGAGGAGTTTAGGGTCAAAGTAGTGTCCAAAGGAAAAGGTGTAGCGGGCCTGCAGCCAACCGAAATCGGCTTGTCCGCACTGTTTAGCTGTTCTTGTCGTAATCATAAACTTGACCTCTCTTTACACTAAAACAATGGTAAAGGTATGGACGCTTCATTGTTAGCCAGATATTCTGCCTGGTATGTTCAAATTTCCTGAATGAGAACGAGATGGCTAAAGAGAGAGCATTGACGCTTGAGGCGCTTCGCGTCATGGACGCGATTGACCGGCGCGGCAGTTTTGCGGCGGCGGCCGATGAACTGGGGCGCGTTCCGTCTGCGCTGAGCTACACCATGCAGAAGCTGGAGGAAGAGCTGGACGTGGTGCTGTTTGACCGCTCCGGTCATCGAACAAAATTCACCAATGTCGGTCGAATGCTGCTGGAGCGCGGCCGCGTGCTGCTGGAAGCGGCGGATAAGCTGACGACCGACGCCGAAGCGCTGGCGCGCGGTTGGGAAACCCATCTGACGCTCGTGACCGAAGCACTGGTGCCGACCGAAGCGCTGTTCCCGCTGGTGGACCGCCTGGCGGCGAAGGCTAATACGCAGCTGTCGATCATCACCGAGGTGCTGGCAGGGGCGTGGGAACGTCTGGAGACGGGCAGGGCAGATATCGTTATTGCGCCGGACATGCACTTCCGCTCATCGTCAGAAATCAACTCGCGCAAACTCTACAGCGTCATGAACGTCTACGTTGCCGCCCCCAACCATCCGATTCACCAGGAGCCGGAGCCGCTCTCTGAAGTGACGCGCGTGAAATATCGCGGCGTGGCGGTCGCGGATACCGCGCGCGAGCGTCCGGTGCTGACGGTGCAGCTGCTGGATAAACAGCCACGTCTGACGGTGACCTCCCTGGAAGACAAACGGCAGGCGCTGCTGGCCGGTCTGGGCGTGGCGACGATGCCGTACCCGTTTGTGGAGAAAGATATTGCGGAAGGGCGGCTGCGGGTCGTGAGTCCGGAGTACACCAGCGAAGTGGATATCATTATGGCGTGGCGTCGCGACAGCATGGGCGAAGCCAAATCATGGTGCCTGCGCGAAATACCCAAACTCTTCGCCCACCACAATAAATAAACGAGTAGGCCCGGTAAGCGTAAGCGCCACCGGGCAGTAATTTACGCGACGATCCTAGGATCCGGACCAAAGCGGTTTTCACCTGGGGTGCCGCTCTGACAGTTGAAGATCAAAATCACGATCCAGCCCACGATCGGGATCAACAGCAGCAATAGCCACCACGCCGAACGATCGGTATCGTGCAGCCGACGGAACAATACCGCCCACGATGGCAGCAGGACTAACAGGCCATAAATGGTGGTCAGCACGCCTTCACCGCCAGCCCGCTCCCAGCCAAGAATTTTATCCACAATACCCAGCACCATGATGAGGATGAAGTTCACCAGAACGAACATCCAGTACTCTTTGCGGCGGGCGCGGCCACCAAATCCAATGTAGTTGCGCAGTACTTTTAAATACCAGTCCATTTTCCTTGCCTCATTAGTCAGTCAATCACTTGTTTTCTAAGCGATCGAGGTAAGAATAGATGGAGATTGTGAATTAAAAAAGGGCATCTGGTGATGCCCTTAATATTTATCCAAAACGGACGTCGCGCCCGTGCGGTTCATCCAGATCCTGCCACGGACCGATGGAGATAATACCCGTCGGGTTGATGGTCTTGTGGCTACGGAAATAGTGGGTGCGAATATGGTCGAAGTCGACCGTCTCCGCGATGCCCGGCATCTGGTAGATGTCGCGCAGGAAACCATGCAGGTTCAGGTAGTCGCTGATGCGGTGCTTGTCGCACTTAAAGTGGGTGACATAGACCGGATCAAAGCGAACCAGCGTGGTCCACAGGCGAATGTCCGCTTCCGTCAGGCGATCGCCCGTCAGGTAGCGATGCTGGCCCAGGATCTGTTCCAGGCGTTCCAGCGATTCAAACACCTTTCCGACCGCTTCGTCATACGCTTCCTGGCTGGTGGCGAAACCGGCCTTATAGACACCGTTATTGACGTTGTCGTAAATCCAGCCATTCAGTTCATCAATTTTCTCGCGCAGCTCCACCGGATAGTAATCTCCGGCACGGGCGCCGTGCGCGTCAAACGCGGTATTGAACATGCGGATGATTTCCGCAGACTCATTGCTGACAATCGTCTGGTTTTTCTTGTCCCACAGTACCGGAACGGTCACGCGCCCGGTGTAGTGCGGATCGGCGCGCAGATAGAGCTGGTAGAGGAAATCGTGGTGATAAAGATCGTCGCCGGTTGCCGCAGGGAAATCACTGTCAAACGTCCAGCCATTTTCCAGCATCAGCGGGTTGACCACGGAAACCGGAATGAAGGATTCGAGACCTTTAAGCTTGCGCACGATCAGCGTGCGGTGGGCCCACGGGCAGGCGAGGGAAACATAAAGATGATAACGATCTTTCTCAGCCGCGAAGCCGCCTTCGCCGCTCGGGCCTGGTGCGCCGTCGGCGGTCAGCCAGTTACGGAAGGCCGAAACAGAGCGCTTAAAGCGACCTCCGGTGGATTTGGTGTCATACCAGACATCCTGCCAGACGCCGTCTACGAGTTGTCCCATTTTTTCTCCTCCGTCAGATAGCAAAAGCGAGGAGATGTCTCCTCGCTTTGTGTTTATTCAGTATAGCGTGCTTACCATTTCTTATTCAGAACGCGGTCGATGCTGTATGCGCCCGGGCCAGTGACGGCCAGCAGCAGGAAGCCACCCGCGATGGTTAGGTTTTTCATGAACATCAGTGAGTTCACGCCTTCCGCAAAGTTGCTGTGGAAGATGAACGCGGTCAGCAGGGTGAAGCCTGCGGTAAACAGCGCGGTGGTACGGGTCAGGAAGCCGAACAGCACTGCCAGGCCGCCGCCGAACTCAAGAAGAATGGTCAGTGGCAACAGGAACCCCGGAACGCCCATGGCTTCCATATACTGCTGGGTACCCGCATAACCGGTGATTTTTCCCCAACCTGCCACGATGAACAGAATTGGCATCAGAATACGCGCGACCAGTACACCAACATCTTCTAATTTTTTCATTTTACTCTCCAGGAAACCACATCAGCGGCTGAACGTTATTTGTCTGCAATTCCGGGTAGATACCGCGTCGTTGCTGTCGATGGAGAGCATCATAAACGTGACGGTGGGCGATTGTTAGCAAGGAAAACTGTCAATCTTCTTCAAAGATATTGAGTAAGGGAGGGGGAGGATTTTGCCGGGTGGCGCTGCGCTTACCCGGCCTACGCGTGCAAGTAGGCCGGGTAAGGCGTAGCCGCCACCCGGCGAGAAGGCTAGCGTAATTGCTGCTGACGGATCGTGGCTTTCACCAGACGCCAGGCGCTCCAGGCACCAAAACCCCGGCGCGCCCAGCGGATGAGCATATTTGGATGACGAACCGTCCAGATAGCCATCACGCTGCTGCCGACCAGCGCCCATGAACGCAGGCTCAGGAAGGTGTTCCAGCCCCGGTCAAACCGTCGCGTCGCGTCAATCCAGTCGCGACGGCTGGCCGACAGATCCAGCCGTTGCTGCTGGATCTGGCTTAGCAGGTACGCTTTTCGCTTTTGACGTTCGGCTTTACCGCTCACGGCTTGTCATCCTCCAGCAGGGCGCGATCGTTAGCCAGCTCCTGACGCGTATGGCGCAGGAACGTGGATTTACGCGCTTTACGCAGCGTCCATATGCCGCCAATCAGCGCCGCGACCAGCAGAACGACGGTCGTGGCAATCATGGCGTTAAGACGATACTGCGGGTCAATGGCCCAGATGATTAACACCATCAGGCTCATCAGACCAAACGCGGCGAAGAGCATGGTCAGTCCAAGCATCAGCAGCATCTGGAAGAGGTTCGCTTTCTCCTCCTCCAGTTCGACCACTGCCAGCCGGACGCGCGTTTCGGCAATCCCGACCAGCGTCGTCAAAATACGCTGGCCGATGCCGAGGACGTTGTTAGCAGGCCCTTGTGCGTGACGAGGATCTTCCATATCAACGACGCGTCAGCAGGACACCCAGTACCACACCGACTGCGGCACCAATCCCGACACCCGTCCATGGATTATCACGCACGTATTCGTCCGCACGCGCGGCCGCTTCGCGGGTCTGTTTTGCCAGCGCATCGCCGGTTTCACCCAGGCGATAGCGGCTCTCTTTCAGCGCCTGCTCCGCCTTGCTGCGCAGCTTGCTGACCTCTTCTTTTGACTTGTCAGCAGAGGAGTTCAGCACCTCTTCCAGGGTATCGGCCAGGGATTTCAGTTCAGCGCGCAGATGTTCAGACGTCGTATCTTTTGACATGATTCTCTCCTGTTGAGATTTCCGTTAACTCAATAATCGCGAGCTTCCAGCGCTTTCAGGTCGTCCTGCGCTTCTTTCAACTTCTTCTCGCGCTTAGCAATTTTTTCCGCATCCCCTTTCTCTTTCGCTTCCTGCAGGTCGCGACGGCGCTCGGCTATCTCGTCCTTCTGTTCAGCGATTTTCTTCTGGTGGTCGGCACGCAGCTTGCTGTCTGAACAGTTCGCTTTCACTTCGCTCAGCGCTTTTTTAAGACCATCAACACGGTGCTGATTGTTATGCTTTTCGGCATAACCGATCTCACGCTGAATATCCTGTTCTTTCTCCTGACAGAGAGAATTTGCGAAGGATGCTGTGCTTAAAGAAAAAAGGGCCAGAGCCAGAGTCATGCGGAATTTCATTATCGAAACCTTCCATTGTGTTGCGGCGTAAGCCGCTATCCAAAGTTATGCGGAGTACATTCGAGGGGTGCTCCGCGTACTTAAGCATAGTAAGTAAACGGGGGATTCACCAAAGTGAGTGAAAAGATTCGGAATCCTGGTAATTATCCAAACCGATGCGACGTATCGCGAATCAGCGACAGCCAGGCAGCAGGCTGGCTGTCATCTTCCTGCTGAGCGATGATATACCCGTGCGGCAGCGTACGGTCGAGAACCACTTTTGCGGCGGCACTTTGCGCACGGGAATCAAACTTGATCAGTAAAACATCGTCCTGCGGGGTGATGCTTTTAAAGCGGATCCCGTTCGCGTCCAGATGGTGCCAGACAGAAAAACCGTCAGGCACGCTGGCACCCTGGTTCACCGGGCGAATGGCCAGCGTGGATTCCTGGTGCGAAAGCGCGCTCCATGCCAGCAGCATGGCGCTGAGCACCACCAGTGTTATCACGGCGCAGGCAAAACGGCGCAGGGCGAGCGGTGAGATAGCCATCGTTAGCCTCTGGCTCCGTATTTCTTTTTCCACAGGACGACCAGCGAGCCGATCAGACCGAAGACCAGCAGCACCACAGGCAGCAGCATCAGGCAGGACATCAGCTGGTCTTCATATTTCATAAAGACTGGCGTTTTCCCCAACGCATAGCCGAGCGTCGTCAGAATCAGTACCCACAGCAGGCCGCTCATCCAGTTAAAGAACTGGAAGCGCGCGCTGCTCAGCCCCGACAGACCGGCAATGGTCGGCAACAGAGTGCGTACAAAGGCGATAAAGCGGCCAATCAGCAGCGCAGAAAGCCCGTGCTTATGGAAAAGGTGGTGCGCCCGCTGGTGATAATGTGCAGGCAGGTGCGAGAGCCAGTTCTGGACGATCCGGGTATTGCCCAGCCATCTTCCCTGGATGTAGCTGACCCAGCAGCCGAGACTCGCAGCGACGGTCAGTAACAAAATAGTTTGCGGGAATGCCATCGCCCCTTTAGCGCACAGCACGCCGACAAGCACCAGTAAACTGTCACCGGGCAGGAAAGCAGCAGGCAGCAAGCCGTTCTCAAGGAACAGGATCATAAACAAGACGAAATAGAGCATGCCAATCATGGAAGGGTTGGCCAGCGTTTCAAAATCCTGCGCCCAGAGGGCATGCAGTAGTTGGGTCAAAAGTTCCATTCAGTGTTCCTGGAAATCGGTTAACGTCATGCCTGTTATCCGGGACAAACAGCACGGCGACATGGTTGTGATTTCATTATGGTCGCTCGCGGACACATTGCGGTGTGGCCAACACTGTTCCCTGTTAATTGGCTGGTTAGCAAGCACTAACTTACAAAATAACGAAGTGAATCCAATTGTAACAAAGCCCAACGTTCTGCGTCACAGAATTTGCAGGCGTGAGTTGATTTTGGCGTAAGCCCAGAAAGTGAGCGAGGGGATTTACAAAGGCTGACACTATATATGTTTTGCTTACCCACGTTCGCCGGAAGGCGCAGCGAAGCGCCTGCCAGCGGGAAGGTCATCTATTTTGCGGCACTGGGGACCGTATCGAGATGAACAACGGGATTGTCGGCGAAAAGATAGCGGTCAGCGTTAAATTCGAAGTCGTCGCTGGTTTCATTGAACAGCATCTGCTTAGTGTTTTCCAGGTGCTGCCACATCGCCAGCTTAGCGGCGTGCGGATCTTTACGAATCAGCGCTTTAAGGATTTGATCGTGATCGTCACACCAGTTGTCGACGGTACGGGAATCGATATGGTCGTGCAGTTTTTTCCAGTACGGGTTGTGAACGCGCTGAGTCCACATTTTCTCAACGATTGCCGCCAGCGCCGTATTCTGGGTTGCCAGGGCGACCTGGACGTGGAACTGCAGATCCCACTCAGAATCGCGGAAACATTTTTCCTTGCGGGCATTCTCCTGGATTTCCATCAGCTTCATGATGTCCTGCTTGGTCACCTGCGTCGCCGCAAATTCGGCAATGTTGCTTTCAATCAGCTGGCGAGCCTGGAGCAGCTCAAACGGGCCATAGCTGGCGAATTCCAGACTTTCGTCCGCGACGGGAGAGTGTTTCGGCAGATTGGAAATGACGTGAATGCCGGAGCCTTTGCGTACCTCAACGTAGCCTTCGACTTCCAGCATGATGATCGCTTCACGCACCACGGTGCGGCTGACGCTTTTTTCATCCGCGATAAAGCGCTCGGCGGGCAGTTTATCACCGACAAGATAGACACCTTGCTCGATACGATCTTTCAGCTCCGCAGCAAGTTGTTGATATAAACGACGTGGTTCGGTGATTTCCATATGCGCTCCAGACAGGGTACGGCAGATGATTTGTTATACCACTTTTGCGTGCCACTCTCCAGATTTTGCCATTAAAAAAGCCGCTACTGAGCGGCCTTTAAATGCCCGGCGGCGCTTCGCTTGCACGGGCCTACGGGTTTTGTAGGCCGGGTAAGCGTAGCGCCACCCGGCACAGCAAGGCTAACTCTGCGTGGCCGGTTTCCCGAGGGACTCTTTTGCCAGCTCCTCTGCCGATTTGCTTTTCAGCACCGTCCAGATCACCACCGCGCCCAGCAGGTCGAAGACCGCCAGTACCGCAAACAGCGGGCTGAAGCCGATGGTATCCGCCAGCGCGCCGACGACCAGCGCGAACATCGTACTCGCGGTCCAGGCGGCCATCCCGGTCAGGCCGTTGGCGGTGGCCACTTCGTTGCGACCGAAGACGTCAGACGAGAGCGTAATCAGCGCGCCGGACAGGGACTGGTGCGCAAAACCACCGATGCACAGCAGGGCGATGGCCACGTACGGGCTGGTGAACAGGCCGATCATGCCCGGGCCAATCATCAGCAGTGCGCCCATGGTGACCACCATCTTACGGGAAACGATCAGGTTCACGCCAAACCAGCGCTGGAACAGCGGTGGCAGGTAGCCGCCCACGATACAGCCCAGGTCAGCGAACAGCATCGGCATCCAGGCGAACATCGCGATCTCTTTCAGGTTAAAGCCGTAGACTTTAAACATGAACAGTGGGATCCACGCGTTGAAGGTCCCCCAGGCCGGTTCCGCCAGGAAACGCGGCAGGGCGATACCCCAGAACTGACGGGTGCCCAGGATCTGCCAGACGGTCATTTTTTTGCCGTTGTTGGTCTGATGCTGCGCTTCCTGACCACCAATGATGTACTCGCGTTCTTCTTCGGAGAGTTTTTTCTGATCGCGCGGGTGCTTATAGAAAACCAGCCATGCGATTGCCCAGGCGAAGCTCAGCACGCCGGAAATGATGAAAGCCATCTGCCAGCTGTGCATCACGATAGCCCACACCACCAGCGGCGGCGCAATCATCGCCCCGATGGACGAACCCACGTTGAAGTAGCCGACAGCAATAGAGCGCTCTTTTGCCGGGAACCACTCGGAACTGGCCTTCAGTCCCGCCGGGATCATCGCGGCTTCTGCCGCACCGACCGCACCGCGCGCCAGCGCCAGGCCGCCCCAGCTGCCCGCCAGCGCGGTGGCTCCGCAGAACACCGCCCAGGCGATGGCGAAGAAGGCATAGCCGATTTTGGTACCGAGGATATCCAGCACGTAGCCTGCAACAGGCTGCATGATGGTATACGCCGCGGAATAGGCAGCAATGATGTAGGAGTATTGCTGCGTGGAGATATGCAGCTCTTCCATTAACGTCGGCGCTGCGGCTGCGACGGTGTTACGCGTCAGGTAGCCCAGCACGGTGCCTAACGTCACCAGTGCGATCATGTACCAACGTAACCCTTTAATTTTACGCATGTAAAACCTCATCGTTATAGTATTGCCGTGCCGGGACACGGTAACCGCTCGACCGTTGCCGGGAGCCGTTCAGTAACGGGAGGGGCGTAACCGGGAAATGTCCCGGAACGGCCCGAACCTTGCCAAAAGTCATCTGCATAAGTCGGTTTCCGTACCGTTAAATCTGGTGTAACTGACACCAGGAATGCATTCCGTCGGCTTATAGTTTGCGACGGCGAAAAGATAACTTGTCATACAGCTTTAAAAGGTGAGTGACATCACAAATGTATGATTCTTTGTGGGGACATTATTCGTGTCGCTTCAAGCCAGTACTGGCGCGGCTTGTAGAAGGATTTACTCCAATTTGGGTAATGTATTTGTCTGCGTTTATTGATCTCACTCACGAAAAAAACGTCGGATGATGGAAATTGGTGTGATAACTTTGCAGCATATGAACATACGCTTTCTGACGCTCCCGTAATGAGGAAGACGATAATGACGCCGTTTATGACCGACGATTTTCTGTTAGATACCGAATTTGCTCGCCGCCTGTACCACGACTATGCAAAAGATCAGCCGATTTTCGACTACCACTGCCATCTGCCGCCGCAGCAGGTTGCCGAAAATTACCGTTTCAAAAACCTGTATGACATCTGGCTGAAGGGTGACCATTACAAATGGCGTGCGATGCGCACCAACGGCGTGGCTGAGCGCCTGTGCACCGGCGATGCGACCGATCGCGAGAAGTTTGACGCCTGGGCGGCGACCGTCCCGCACACCATCGGTAACCCGCTCTATCACTGGACGCACCTTGAGCTGCGTCGCCCGTTTGGCATCACCGGCAAACTGCTCTCTCCAACGACCGCTGATGAAATCTGGGACCAGTGCAATGCGCTCCTGGCGCAGGATAACTTCTCCGCGCGCGGCATCATGAAGCAGATGAACGTGAAGATGGTCGGCACCACCGACGATCCGATTGACTCCCTGGAGCATCATGCCGTTGTCGCCAAAGACACCTCTTTTGATATCAAAGTGCTGCCAAGCTGGCGCCCGGACAAAGCCTTCAATATTGAGCAGGCCACGTTCAACGACTACATGGCGAAGCTGGCGGAAGTGTCCGATACCGACATCCGTCGTTTCGCCGATCTGCAAACCGCGCTGACCAAACGTCTGGATCACTTCGCGGCGCACGGCTGTAAAGTCTCTGACCACGCGCTGGACGTGGTGCTGTTTGCGGAATCAAACGAGGCCGAGCTGGACAGCATTCTGGCGCGTCGCCTCTCCGGCGAAGCCCTGAGTGAGCACGAAGTGGCGCAGTTCAAAACGGCGGTACTGGTGTTCCTCGGTGCCGAATACGCGCGTCGCGGCTGGGTACAGCAGTACCACATCGGTGCACTGCGCAATAACAACCAGCGCCAGTTTAAACTGCTGGGTGCGGACGTGGGCTTTGACTCCATCAACGACCGTCCGCTGGCGGAAGAGCTGTCAAAACTGCTGAGCAAACAGAACGAACAAAACCTGCTGCCGAAAACCATTCTCTACTGCCTGAACCCGCGCGATAACGAAGTGCTGGGCACGATGATCGGCAACTTCCAGGGCGAAGGGATGCCGGGCAAGATGCAGTTCGGCTCCGGCTGGTGGTTCAACGATCAGAAAGACGGCATGGAGCGTCAGATGACGCAGCTGGCGCAGCTTGGCCTGCTGAGCCGCTTTGTCGGCATGCTGACCGACAGTCGCAGCTTCCTGTCCTATACCCGTCATGAATACTTCCGCCGCATTCTGTGCCAGATGATTGGCCGCTGGGTGCACGCAGGCGAAGCGCCGGCGGATATCCAGCTGCTGGGCGACATGGTGAAAAACATCTGCTTTAACAATGCGCGTGACTACTTCGCCATTGAACTGAACTAGGGCCGTTTGAGGTTGATATGCAATACATCAAAATCCATTCGCTGGATAACGTGGCCGTCGCGCTGGCAGATTTAACCGAAGGGACGGAAGTCACCTTCGACAACCAGTCGGTGACGTTACGCCAGTCCGTTGGACGTGGACACAAGTTTGCCCTGATCCCCATCGCCAAAGGGGAGAACGTGGTGAAGTACGGTCTGCCCATCGGTCATGCGCTGGCGGATATTGCGCCGGGTGAATACATCCATTCCCACAACGCCCGCACAAATCTGAGCGATCTGGACGAGTACAGCTATCAACCTGATTTACCTGCGGCACAAGAGCAGGCGGCGGATCGTGAGGTACAGATCTACCGCCGCGCAAACGGCGACGTGGGGATCCGCAACGAGCTGTGGATCCTCCCGACCGTCGGCTGCGTGAACGGGATTGCGCGTCAGATCCAGACGCGCTTCCTGAAAGAGACCAACGATGCCGAAGGCACTGACGGCGTGCATCTGTTCAGCCACACCTACGGCTGCTCCCAGCTGGGTGACGACCACATCAACACCCGAACCATGCTGCAAAACATGGTGCACCACCCGAACGCGGGCGCGGTGCTGGTGATTGGCCTGGGCTGTGAGAACAATCAGGTGGACGCCTTCCGCGAGACGCTCGGTGAGTTTGACCCTGAGCGCGTGCACTTTATGGTGTGCCAGCATCAGGACGACGAAGTGGAAGCGGGCGTCGAACAGCTTCATCAGCTGTATGAGGTGATGCGCCACGACAAGCGCCAGCCGGGCAAGCTGAGCGAGCTGAAGTTTGGTCTGGAATGCGGCGGGTCTGATGGCCTGTCCGGTATCACCGCCAACCCGATGCTGGGGCGCTTCTCGGACTATGTGATCGCCAACGGCGGCACGACGGTATTGACCGAGGTGCCGGAGATGTTCGGTGCGGAACGTATTCTGATGAGCCACTGCCGCGATGAAGAGACGTTTGAGAAGACCGTCACCATGGTGAACGACTTCAAGCAGTACTTCATTGCCCACAATCAGCCCATTTACGAGAACCCGTCGCCGGGTAACAAAGCGGGGGGGATCACCACGCTGGAAGAGAAATCCCTCGGCTGCACCCAGAAAGCAGGCGCGAGCCAGGTGGTTGACGTTCTGCGCTACGGCGAGCGCCTGAAAACGCACGGTCTGAACCTGCTGAGCGCGCCCGGTAACGATGCGGTCGCCACCAGCGCGCTGGCGGGAGCCGGCTGCCATATGGTGCTGTTCAGCACCGGTCGCGGCACGCCGTACGGCGGTTTTGTGCCGACGGTGAAAATCGCCACCAACAGCGAGCTGGCGGCGAAGAAAAAACACTGGATTGACTTTGATGCCGGGCAGCTTATCCACGGCAAGGCGATGCCGCAACTGCTGACGGAATTCGTGGACGCGATTGTGGAAATTGCCAGCGGCAAGCAGACCTGCAACGAGAAGAACGATTTCCGCGAGCTGGCAATCTTTAAGAGCGGTGTGACGCTATAAGTACTTTGTCGGGTGGCGCTAGCGCTTACCCGACCTACTAAACCCTGTAGGCCCGGTAAGGCGTAGCCGCCACCGGGCTTTTGTTTTTAACTGCGGAGGGCGTTCTTCGCTAAACGCGCGTCTTCCGCCTGACAGGCCGCCGCGGTAAACAGCACGTCGGTAGAGGAGTTCAGCGCGGTTTCGCAGGAGTCCTGCAGCACGCCGATGATAAAGCCGACGGCAACCACCTGCATGGCGATTTCGTTCGGGATGCCGAACATATTACACGCCAGCGGGATCAGCAGCAGCGAACCGCCCGCCACGCCGGATGCGCCGCAGGCACACAGCGATGCCACCACGCTCAGCAGCAGCGCGGTTGGCAGATCCACCGGAATACCCAGCGTATGCACCGCCGCCAGGGTCAGTACAGTGATCGTAATCGCCGCACCCGCCATGTTCACGGTCGCACCCAGTGGGATCGACACGGAATAGGTATCGCGATCCAGGTTCAGCTTCTCCGCCAGCGCCATGTTCACCGGTATGTTCGCCGCAGAGCTGCGGGTGAAGAAGGCATACACGCCGCTCTCGCGCAGGCAGGTCAGCACCAGCGGATACGGGTTGCGGCGGATCTGCCAGAACACCAGCAGCGGGTTGATCACCAGCGCCACCAGCAGCATACAGCCGACCAGCACAACCAGCAGTTGCGCGTAGCCCCACAGCGCGTCAAAACCGGTGGTTGCCAGCGTGGAGGAGACCAGGCCGAAAATACCGATTGGCGCAAAGCGAATCACCAGCTTCACCATAAAGGTGACAGCGTTGGACAAATCGTTGACCAGGTTTTTCGTGGTCTCGTTGCCGTGACGCAGCGCGAAGCCCAGACCAATCGCCCAGACCAGGATGCCAATGTAGTTTCCGCTCATCAGCGCGGTGATGGGGTTAGAGACCATGCTCATCAGCAGACCGCGAAGGACTTCCACAATCCCGGACGGCGGCGTGATATCACCGGCCGCGCTGGTCAGGTGCAGCGTGGACGGGAACAGGAAGCTAAACACCACGGCCGTTAAGGCTGCAGAGAAGGTTCCCAGAAGATACAGGAACAGAATAGGGCGAATGTTGGTTTTTTGTCCGTGCTG
This sequence comes from Enterobacter sp. GER_MD16_1505_Eko_090, assembly GCF_003331015.1. NCBI lineage: Bacteria > Pseudomonadati > Pseudomonadota > Gammaproteobacteria > Enterobacterales > Enterobacteriaceae > Enterobacter > Enterobacter sp. GER_MD16_1505_Eko_090. Next base: position 168,044 of record NZ_PUQF01000013.1, read on the forward strand.
GTGGTTGGCAATCGATGCCATGACCAGCATCAGAACCAGTACTGGCGCGACGGCTTTCAGGGCGCCCACAAACAGCGTCCCGAGCAGCCCCGTGGCCTCCGCAGCAGGTTTTGACACCATGGCCAGCAGAATACCCAGCACCAGTCCTACCAGAATTTGTTTAACCAGACTTCCCTGCGCCAGGCGCGCAAAAAGACCCGTCGATTGTGTGCTCATACATTATTCCTGAGTGAAATTGCGTTCCATTCCGAATGTGCTCTAAGTCACATTTATGTCCGGATGTAAGTAAATGTTTGCCTGGTCGAGTATAGGGAATGCGCGAAAGGAGGGAAGCGTAAAATGCTGGATTTTACGTGTTGCGTCATGTTTTTTAACTATTGATTTACGAAGGTGCCGGGTGGCGCTGCGCTTACCCGGCCTACGGGGTGACGTTGTAGGCCCGGTAAGCGCAGCGCCACCGGGCAAAACGCATTAAGCCTGCTGCTTCTTATCGTGCTGGCGGTTAACCCAGGTATTGATAATCAGCGTCACGATCAGAATGCCAAACACC